>DATFKK010000045.1 GCA_035268685.1 Candidatus Krumholzibacteriia bacterium
CGCGCCTTCTCGCCGGGCGAGAGGTTGTCGTAGCGGAAGTCGAAGTAGGCCTGTGTGATCTCGAGGTCGCCGACCCGGGCGATCACCGGGCTGAAATCACCTCCGGGCCCCTCCCATTCCGCGCCTCCGGACTCGGACGCGGTCTCGGTGCCTCCCCCACATCCGACCGCCAGCAACGCGGTGGCGAGCAGGCCGGTGGACACGAACAGATGCAGATGGCTTCGCACGTTGCATTCCTCCGATGCGGGCCGACCGGGCATGGCGGCCCGGACGACGGGAATCCTCAGAGATAGGAATCGAGGCCCTCGACCTCGAGGCGTTCGAGCAGCCTCTTGACGTCCTGCGAGCGGTCCACCGGACAGACCATGGTGACCCGATCCGTGCTGACCACGACGAGATCCTCGACGCCGATCAGCGCCGTCAGCCGATCTTCTCCGTGCACCACGTTCGAGGCCGCGTCGACCGCGACCACCCGGCCGCGGAAGGCATTGCCTTCGGAGTCGTGCGGCCAGAGATCGCGCATGGCAGCCCAGTGCCCGACGTCGTTCCAGCGGAACGTAACCGGCAGCACGACCACGTCGTCGGCCTTCTCCATGAGCGCGTAGTCGATCGAGATCGACGGGACCGACTCGTAGGCCTTCTGGAACGCGGGCCCGAAGGCCTCGGTTCCCGGTCGCGCGGTGCCGGCCAGCTCCCGCAGGGGCCCGACGACGCCGGGAGCGTGCTCCTGCAGTCCGGCGGCCACGACCGAGGCACGCCACACGAACATGCCGCTGTTCCAGAGATGGCGCCCCGAGGCCAGGTAACTCTCGGCCGTCTGCAGGTCGGGCTTCTCGCGGAAGGCCGCCACGCGCAGCGCCTCGGCCGCGCCCTCCACCGCTGCGCCCGTCTCGATGTACCCGTAGCCGGTCTCGGGCCGATCGGGGCGGACGCCGAAGGTGATGAGATGCTCGCCGTGGCGCGCCATATCGAAGGCCTCGCCCAGGCGCTCGCGGAACTGGGTCGCCGGGGTGATCAGATGGTCGCTCGGGAGTACGGCGAACGGCACGTCCTCGCCGCGCTCGAGCAGAAGGGTTGCGGCCAGAGCGACCGCCGGCGCGGTGTTGCGCCCCGTGGGCTCGGCCAGGACCTGCGCGGGGGGGATCTCCGGCACGACCTCGCGAACCGCGTCCACGAGGTCCGCGCTCGTGATGACCCACTGGTTCTCGGGCGGGACCAGTGGCTCCAGGCGCTCGCAGGTGAGCGCCAACAACGAGCCCTGGCCGGTGAAGTCCAGCAGCTGCTTGGGACGCTCGCGTCGCGACAAGGGCCAGAAACGGGTTCCACGTCCGCCCGCGAGGACGAAGGCGTGCGGAGCCCCGCTCATGCCCCCGCGTCTCCGACCTCGGCCCGCGCCTTCGCGATCGCATCCTCCATCCGATCGCGGTAGGCGCCGAGGGTCTCGGCGTCATCCGCTTCGACCCTCATCACGAGCGCCGGTTGCGTGTTGCTCGCCCGGACCAGCCCCCAGCCCTTGTCGAAGGTCACACGGACACCGTCGATGTCGACGATGGGAGCCCGCCCGCGGAAGTGCTCGCGCACGCGATCCACGACCTCGAATTTCACGGCATCGGGACAGTCGACCCGGATCTCCGGCGTTGCGTGCAGAGTGGGAACGTCGGCGAGCAACTCGCTCAGAGGTCGGTCGTGACGCGCCACGATCTCGAGTAGACGCACGGTCGCGAAGAGCGCGTCGTCGAAGCCGTACCAGTTCTCGCCCAGGAACAGGTGACCGCTCATCTCGCCGGCCAGTGGCGCACCCGTTTCCTTCATCTTCTGCTTGATCAGCGAGTGGCCCGTCTTCCAGATCATGGCCTCGCCGCCCGCCGCGTTCACGGCGTCGGTGAGCGTCTGGCTGCACTTGACGTCGTGGATCACCGTCGCCCCCGGCGAGCGCTCCAGCAGGTCGCGCGCGAAGAGCACGAGGAGGCGATCGCCCCAGAGGATCTCGCCACGATCGTCGATCACGCCGACCCGGTCGGCGTCACCGTCGTACGCCATCCCGAACTCCAGACCGTCGTCGACGACACGCCGGCGAAGATCCTTCAGGTACTCGGGAATGGTCGGGTCTGGGTGGTGGTTCGGGAAGGTGCCGTCGGGTTCGTCGAAGAGCGCCACCGGTTCCTGCCCGAGGGCGGCGAACAGGCGGGCGGCCACGAGCGACGCCGCGCCGTTGCCACTGTCGTAGGCGAAGCGCACCGGTCGATCGATCGAAACCTTCGATCGGACGTCCTCGACGTAGGGACCGAGCACGTCGCGTTCGCCCGAGGACCCTTCACCCGTCTCGTAGTCCTCGGCCTCGATCAGTCGCCGCAGATCCTGGATCTGCTCACCGAAGAAACTGCCGCCGTGGAGGACGAGTTTGAAACCGTTGAACTCGGGAGGATTGTGGCTGCCGGTGATGACGACACCGGCCTGTTCCTCGCCGGTGGCCTGGGCGTGGTAGAACACACCCGTGGGTGCCGCTCCGTAGTCGACGACGTCGCAGCCGGTCGATCGCAGCCCGCGTACGAGCTGATCACGGAGTTCGACCCCGCTGGGCCGGACGTCGCGGGCGACCCCGACCCGGGTCGCGCCCGCGCGCCGAAAGGCCGTGCCGAGCGCGCGGCCGAGCGCCAGGACGAAGTCCGGTCGGAGATCGGTGTCCACGACACCACGAACGTCGTACTCGCGGAAGATGTGCGCCGGGACCGACATCTTCGTCTCCCTGGTGTGGGACCCTTCGAACCGTCGGCGCCGGCGTCGCCCCTCGACGACCCCGGCACCGAACACGATCTACGGACGCTCGATCCAGACCTGGACCTCGGCCGTCACGTCGCGGTGCAGCTTCACCGGAACGGTGTAGTTGCCCAGCGCACGCAGCGGTTCGTCCAACATCACGTGCTTGGCCTCGACCGTATGACCCTTCTCGACCAGGGCCGAGGCGATCATCTGGGCCGTGACACTGCCGTAGAGCTTGTCCTCGTCACTGGCCGCGGCCGAGATCTTCACCGCGACGTCCTTCATGGACTCGGCGAGTTCCTCGGCCGACTTGCGGTCGCGGTCGTCACGAGCCTCGAACGCAGCCAGACGGATCTCGAGTTCCTTCTTCTTCGCGGTGTCCGCACGAACGGCCAGGCCCTCAGGGAACAGGTAGTTCCGGGCGTATCCGTTCGCGACGTTCACGGTCTCGCCGCGACGGCCGACCTTGTCGACGTCGTGCAGCAGGATGATCTGCATGGTCGGCCCCCTAGCGGTAGTATTCCTTCACGAACGGGAGCAGGGCGAGGTGGCGGGCCCGCTTCACGGCCTTGGCCAGCTCACGCTGCATCTTCGGCGAGGTGCCGGTGTTGCGACGCGGCGAGATCTTCCCGCGCTCGCTCACGAAACGTCGCAGCAGATCGATGTCCTTGTAGTCGATCGCCACGATCGCGTTCTCCGTGAACCAGCACTTCTTGGGCTTTCCACCCCGCCGATCCGCGCGCTTCTTCTTGCGACGGTTGTCACGCTTGCGACTGGCCATGCTCTACTCCTCCTCTTCCTCTTCGCCGGCACCTTCGGCGCTCAGCTTGCCGCGCTTGGCCTGGCTGGCGCGATTGCGCTCGGCCCATTGCTCGTCGACCACGATGAGGTGACGGAGCACCTTGTCGTCGAGGCGCAGGTCGCGATCGGCCGCGACCACGAGCGAGTTGTCGGCGGTGAACTTGAGCAGATGGTAGTCGCCGTTGGTCTGCTTCTCGATCGGATAGGCCAGCTCGCGGCGACCCCAATGGTCGTGGAGCTGCACCTCGCCTCCGTGCTCGGTGACCGAGCTCTGGAAGCGCTCGACGATCGCCGTGGCGTCGGCTTCCGAGATCCCCGGATGCAACACCATGACGCACTCGTACTTCTGCACGCTTGGCCCTCCCTGTGGACTCAGGCGGCCCGGCTCGACCTCCGCGACGTCGCGGCGATGCGTCCGGGCAGGGACGGATGGCCGGCCGCTCGCCCCCGAGGGGGTCTGCGACCGAGCCGTCCAGTGTAGAGCGCCGTCACGGCGCTCGCAAGACGGGACGGGCGCACGGCCCGCCCCGGAGAACTAGCCGACGAACCAAGGCAGGAAAACCAGTGCCACCACGGTCATCAGCTTCACCAGGATGTTGAGCGAGGGGCCCGAGGTGTCCTTGAAGGGATCACCCACGGTGTCGCCGACCACGGCCGCCTTGTGGGCCTCGCTGCCCTTGCCGCCGTACTCGCCACCCTCGATGTACTTCTTCGCGTTGTCCCAGGCACCGCCGGCATTGGCCATGAAGATGGCCATCATCACGCCCGTGACCAGTGCACCGGCCAGGAGGCCGCCGAGCGCCTGCACACTCCACAGACCGACGACGATCGGTGCCGCCACGGCCATCAGACCGGGCACGACCATCTGCCGCAGCGACCCCTCGGTCGAGATGGCCACACACCGTGCAGCGTCCGGCGCGGCCTTGCCCTCGAGCAGACCGGGGATGTCGCGGAACTGCCGACGGATCTCGTCGACCATCTTGTTCGCGGCCTTGCCCACCGCCCGCATGGTGAGCGCGCTGAACAGGAAGGGCAGGAACCCACCGATGAGCAGGCCGAGGATCACGTCGGTGCTGTTGATGTTCAGGTTCAGACTGCCCGTGCTGTCGAGCAGGTCAGGCGCTCCGGAACCGGCGAGGAGTTGACCCGCACGGGTGCAGAAGGCATTGAACAGGGCCAGCGCGGTGAGTGCCGCCGATCCGATCGCGAATCCCTTGCCGATGGCGGCCGTGGTATTGCCCACCGCGTCGAGCGCGTCGGTGCGATTGCGGACCTCGGGCTCCAGCTCGGCCATCTCGGCCAGGCCGCCCGCGTTGTCGGCCACCGGACCGTAGGCGTCGATGCCCAGCGAGATCCCCAGAGTGCTCAGCATGCCGACCGCGGCCAGGGCCACGCCGTACACTCCGCCGAGCATATGGGCCACGAAGATTCCGATGCAGATCATGACCACCGGCAGCGCCACCGATTCCATGCCCGTGGCCAGACCGTGGATGATGTTCGTCGCACTGCCCGTCTGGCTCTGCTCGGCGATGTTCTGCGCCGGCTTGGTCTCGGTGCTCGTGTAGTACTCGGTGATCTTGCCGATCGCCACCCCCACGATCAGGCCGGCGGCGATGGCGCCGAAGAGGTTCACACCACTCACGCCCTCGGGGAAGCTCATGGTGGAGATCATGAGGTAGCCACCGATCAGGACCACCACCGACGCGACGATCAGACCGATGAACAGGGCGTTGTGCACGCCCTCCTCGCTCTTGGCCCTCACGAAGAAGGTCCCGATGATCGAGGAGACGATTCCCAGAGCCGCGATACCGAGCGGCAGCAGCACCATGCTGCTCATGAACTCCTGGCCCGCGTACAGGAAGGCCCCCAGGGTCATGGTGGCGATCAGGGATCCCACGTAGCTCTCGAAGAGGTCGGCCCCCATACCGGCGACGTCGCCGACGTTGTCGCCGACGTTGTCGGCAATGGTGCCGGGGTTGCGCGGGTCGTCCTCGGGAATCCCGGCCTCGACCTTGCCCACGAGATCGGCGCCCACGTCGGCCGCCTTCGTGAAGATGCCGCCACCCACACGGGCGAAGAGAGCGATCGAGCTGGCGCCGAAGCTGAAGCCGAGGACGTGCTCGAGCACCTTGGCGCTGAAGCCCTCGCCGCCCGAGTACACCGTGGTGAAGATCACGACACCGAGCAGGGCCAGGCCGACCACGCTCATGCCCATGACCACACCGGAACTGAAGCTCACGCTCAGCGCCGGCATGAGACCACCGCGGGCGGCCTGCGTGGTGCGCACCGCGGCGCGGGTCGCCGTGTACATGCCGAACCATCCGGCCAGGGCGCTGGCCAGGGCACCGCAGACGAAGGAAATCGCAGTCCGCGGGCCGAGACCGCTGTCGCTCGGCGAAACGCCGATCGCGATCGCCACCACGACCACGAAGACCGCCAACCACTTGTACTCGGCGCTCAGGAAGGCCGCGGCGCCCTCCTGGACCTGCCGTGAGATGTCCTGCATGCGGTCGGACCCGGCGTCCTGCTTCATGATGCCCGTGAACTTCACGAACGCGAAGATCAGGGCCAGCAGGCTCGCCGCGCCGGCAGCGATCAGGAAGGTGTCCATCGAATCGTCCTCTCTCGTGAACTCTGCGGGGACCAACCCGCGACCAGGGGAGCGCGCGCAGCGCCTAACCGTTGAATCGACTCATCGTCGCCTCGACCCCGTCGACGACCCAGCTGCGAACGGCCTCGGCCGCCCGTCCGAGCATCGACTCCACGTCGTCCCACTCGCCGTCGTCGAACTCCGACAGGACGTAGTCGGCGAGATCCTCGTCCTCCGGTGGCGGCCCGCACCCCAGGCGCAGACGGGCATACGCGCCGCTTCCGAGTCGTTCGTGGATCGACCGCAGTCCGTTGTGGCCGGCGTGCGCCCCCGAGCGGCGCACACGCAGCCGGCCCCGGTCGATCGCGACGTCGTCCACGGCCACCAGGATCCCGGGTCGCTCCAGACCTTCGCGTTCGAGGACCTGGGTCACGGCCAGCCCCGAGCGGTTCATGAAGGTCGTGGGACGGACCAGGACCAGGCGGTGGTCGCCGAGGTCACCCTGGCTGAGCAGGTAGTCGCCGCGCCCCGCGGAGGGCTTCCACCCCAGGTCGGCCTCGAGCCGGTCCAGGAGCATGAAGCCCAGGTTGTGGCGGGTGTGGCGGTACCGTGAACCGGGGTTCCCCAGGCCGAACACCACTCGATCGCCGTCCGCCACCGGTCCGGGACCGGGGGCGGGCGTGTCCACGACTAGCCTTCGCTCTCGGCGACGGGAGTCTCGCCCTCGCCCTCGGCAGCCTCGGCCTCTTCACCCTCGGCGAGTTCCTCCTCGCCCTCGGGCTCGACCTCGAGTTTGGTGCTGGCCACGCTGCAGATCGTCAGCTCCAGGTCGTCGACGACCTCGAAACCCTCGGCCGGCACGTCGCTCATGTGCAGAGCATCGTTGATGTGCAGATCCGAGATGTCGAGTTCGATGTCCTCGGGAATCTGCGTCGGCAGGACGCGAATGGTCACGTCGCGACGGCCCCAGCTCAACACACCACCCTCGAGCTTCACGCCCACCGGGGTGCCCTTGGCCGCGACCGGTACCGAAACCTCGACGGGCACGTTGAGGTCGATGGCCAGGAGGTCGAGGTGGACGATGTCGCGCGACACGGGGTGCCGCTGGATCTCCTTCACGATGGCCGCGTTGTCCCAGTCCGACCCCTCGAGGTCGAGACGGATCACGGCGTTGGACCCGGAGCGGGTCCCCAACGCCTTCCGCAGTTCGGCGGCGTCGACGCTGCACATGAAGGGGTCGGTCTCGTAGCCGTAGACGATCACGGGAACGCGATCGGCCTGACGGATCTTGCGGGCCACTCCCTTGCCCGCGCCCTCGCGCGGACGGGCGGCCAGATTCACGGTAGCCATGTGGTCTTCGTCCTCTGTTGGGTCGCGCCCGTCTCCGCGGGCGCGGAAATCCGCCGGACCCGGGCCGCGAGGCCCCGGCGACGGCGATTTCGTGGAACCGAAGGGAACGAGTGCCGGCGGCGGTACCGACCGCGTCCGGGAGGACGACGGAAGGGTGGCCGCGGCACAACCCGCGACATCCTAGTCGCACGACCCGGCCACCGCCAGCTTGGACCGGCGACCGGGAACGGAGGAGTCTACACGGATCGGAGCCGTGACGGAAGCCCCGGCTGCTCCGGCGAACCGCTCACAGGAACAGCGACGAGATGCTCTGCTCGAGGTGGATCCGCTTGATGGCCTCGGCCAGGAGCTGCGAGATGTCGAGCACCTCGATCTTCGCGCACTCGTCGTGACGGTCGAAGTGGATGGTGTTGGTCACGACGACCTCCCCGACCGGTGCCTCGTTCAAGCGGTCGAGCGCGGGGCCACTCAGCAGCGGGTGGGTCGCGCAGACGTCGACACGCTTCGCGCCCTGGTTCGCCACGAGCTCCTTGGCCGCGTCGCACATGGTCCCCGCGGTGTCGATCATGTCGTCGAAGATCACGACGTCGCGATCACGGACGTCCCCGATGAAGTTGACCACTTCGGCCTGGTTCGGCCGAGGGCGTCGCTTGTCGATGATGCTGAGCGTGGCCCCCAGTTGCTTGGCGAAGGCACGGGCCATCTTCACGGAACCGACGTCGGGCGCCACCACCGCCAGGCGGTCGAGGTCGCGAGCGTGCATGAAGTGCTCGAGCAGGACCGGTGCCGCGTAGAGGTGGTCCATGGGGATGTCGAAGAACCCCTGGATCTGCGCTGCGTGCAGATCCATGGTCAGCATCCGGTCGGCGCCGGACGTGGTGATGAGGTTCGCCATCAACTTGGCGGAGATCGGAACGCGCGGCTGGTCCTTCCGGTCCTGCCGGGCGTAACCGAAGTACGGAACCACCGCGGTGATCCGCTGCGCCGAACTCCTGCGTGCGGCGTCGAGCAACAGCAACAGTTCGAGGAGATTCTCGGCCGGGGGTTGCGTCGGCTGGATGATGAAGACGTCGGCGCCGCGAATGTTCTCCTGGATCTTCACCCGGAGTTCGCCGTCGCTGAAAGCGTGGATGTCGACGTCGGTCAGCGAGACGTCGAGGTACTTGCAGATCCTGACGGCGAGGTCCTCGTGACCTCGGCCCGAGAGCACTCGCAGACGTCGTCCCATCGGCACCGGTCTCGTCCTTCGGCTACGAGCGGGGCGAATCGCGTTCGAACCCTTGGAGCAGGAACACAGCGGATTCCCCGGCTCCGGAGAACCCGCGACGGCTCCCGCGGACCTTCCGAAGTCGGTTCGCAGGATCGATGTTCCGAGCTACGGATCAGTAGGCATCCTCTGCCGCGAACTCGCCTTGATCGCCATGATCCTCGCCGGAATCGTGTGCACCCTGCACCGCGCCCGCTCCCATGCGGGTGCGCTCTTCCTTGTAGGCGGTGATCACCGCCCCCTCGAGCCACTCGCGCGTCTCGCGGTTGATCGGATGGGCCACGTCCTGGAAGCTGCCGTCCTTGCGACGCCGCGACGGCATCGCAACGAAGGTCCCGTTCGCACCTTCGATGATCTTGAGACCACGGATCACGAGCATGCCATCGAGCGTGATGCTGGCAAAGGCCTTCAACTTCTCGTCGTCGCGAAGCGTGATGCGAATCTCGGTGATCTCCACCGCTCACCATCCCTCGAGCGTCGGCCCCCGGGTGTCAGCCGTTCGGCTGGTCCTCGGAACCCGGAAAGAAGTCTTCCGACCAACGATAAGGCACCGGGACGGAGCGGGAGCCGACCATCACGAGTCGATCAGAGTCACGCCATGACGTATCGGCCGGGCGATCCTCGTTGCATACCCCGTGGGTGACAGGCGTTCCCGGGCGCTTTCGGCTTCCTCGATCGTAGCGTAGACCGCGTAGACGGTGGGACCACTTCCGCTGAGCATCGCCAACCGCGGGCCGGTGTCGAGGAGCATGAGATGCAATCGACGGAGCTGCGGATGGGTCGGAAAGACGAAGTCTGCCAAACGGTTGTGACCAGGCCACATACGGTCGGGAAAGCGCGAGAGCAGGGCCTTGATCGTCTGGAGGTTAACTTTGGGTGTATGACGCGTCAACCCCATTCTCAGGCCCTCGTAGGCGTCTGCGGCGGACAACGACATGGGCGGAGTCACCAGCAGGAAGACACCCATTCCACTCGCATTCAACGGCGTCAATTGCTCGCCGATCCCGCGTCCGAGAGCCACACCACCGCGCAGGAAGAACGGCACGTCGGCCCCGAGCGTCGTGGCCATGTGCAGAACGTCGTCGTCGTCGAGGTCGAGTCCCCAGAGCCGCTGCACGGCGAGTAGCGTGGCGGCCGCGTCGGACGAGCCACCCCCGAGACCGGCCGCCACGGGAATCGTCTTGTCGATGTGGATCGAAGCACCCGCGCGGACACCGGTACGGTTTCGCACCATCTTCGCTGCGCGGTGACAGAGGTTGGTCCGATCGTTCGGCACGCCGGGTTGCGCGCACGTCACGTGGATCGGACCGTTCGTCGCCTCGAACGTGATCGTGTCGTACAGGTCGAGCGCCTGGAAGATGGTCTCGATCTCGTGGTAGCCGTCCTCGCGCTGGTACAACACCTCGAGGTGGAGATTCACCTTGGCCGGTGTGCGCGCGACGATCTTCTCCCTCATGCTCCCCCGATCCGCGGGCGGCCCGCCCGGCGATAGTCCTCGTCCAGTCGCCCCCAAGGGGTGCGTTCGTAGGTGCGGATCCATCCACGACGGCGCAGACGCCCGAGCCAGCGCGCGGGATCGAAGCGACGCAGCCACTCCGCCGCGGCGCGCCCGGTTCCACGACGGATCGCCAGCGCGCGTCCGCCGTGGGGCGTGGTTCCCGCGGTGGCCGACAGATCGAGCCCTCCACCGGTCACTTCGATCGAGCCCGGTGTCAGCTCCCGGCGCGTGGCCTCGGCCAGGCCACGCAACCACGGAATACGCTCGGGGTCGTATCCCAGAACACGCGCGGCGACGGCATCGAGCGTGACGGGATCGGACCCGGCCAGCAGCAGGTCGTGAACGACCGGCGGCCGTCCGGGATCCCTGGCACCGCAAACCGTGGCGTCGAGAAGGTGCACCGTGCCGGCGAAGACGGCGTCGTGGAGCTGCATCGATTCGATCATGGTCTGTGGATCGCGGCGATGCAGTTCGTCCGGTCGGGCCACCGTGCGCAGCGCACCGTCGACGGCTCCGCGAAGACCGAGATCCGGATCCCGGACCAGCGCTCCGCAACGGATCAGGTCGCGGCCCGCCAGATCGGCGTCGACGCTGGGATCGACTGCCCGCTGTCCGCGCAACCACGGCAGGTCGACGTCGGGAACCGTACGCCGGCTTTCCTCCCCTTCGGGCACGAGCGTCTCTGCTCCCAGACCGTGCCGAGCCAGGACACGCGCAACCGCTTCGTCCGCCGTCCGCTCCGGATCCCAGCCGATCGAACCCACGCGCGGTCGGTCCGTGCCGGCTCGATCGACCATCAGTGACAGAACGGCGTCCAGGGTCCATGGCGGAGTGGCGGTCCCGGGTCCCGTCCGCGGGGTGTCGAAGATCACCCACGTCCCCAGCGTCGAAGGTGCGCGACGCGTCCGCAGAAGACGCAGCGCGCGCGCCACGTCTTCGCCCACAGTTTCCGGCTGGGTACGGATCGCGACGACGCGGGATCGTGGCATGGCGACTCCTCCTCCTCTCGCTGGTGCGGGTACGGCGACGACCGGGCTCGGCTCATCCACCGTAGACGATCCAGACGACCACAAGCACCCAAAGCACGACGGTCGTACTGATCGAACGATCGGTCAGGAGCATCTCCGAAGGATCGCCACCCTTGTCCTCTTCGGTCACCAGGTACAGATACCGCGTGAGGCCGAAGAACACGAAGGGCACGGTGTAGACCAGGGCCTCGGTGCCGAAGTTCTCCACCGTGTCGGGCCAGATCGTGTAGATGGAATAGCAGAGGACGGTGATCGCCACCGTCACCGTGGTCAAACGGTCCACGAGTTCCACGCTGTAGGCGCGCAGCACCCGGCGGTGCTCGTGCGACACGGACTTCAATTCGTGCCGACGTTTTCCCAGACCCAGGAACAACGACAGGAAGAAGGTGCAGAGCAGCAACCAGGGCGAGATCCGTACGTCGGTCCCCGCGCCGATCAGGACCTCGGCCCCGGCCAGGGCGCGCAGGACGAAGCCGGTGGAGATCGCGATGACGTCGAGCAGGACCTTCGAACGCAGGACGAAGCTGTACAACGCGTTCAACAGGACGAATGCCACGGAGGTCAGCAGGAAGCCCTGCCCCAACCACGCCGCCACCGTCAGTCCACCGGCCAGCAGTACGGCCAGACCGATCACCGCATTCGTGACCGACAGGCGACCCGAGGCGATCGGTCGCAGACTCTTCTTCGGGTGGACGCGGTCCTTGTCGCGATCCTTCAGGTCGTTGAGCACGTAGACGAAACCGCTCAGCCCACAGAACACCAGGAATCCGACCGTGGTCCGCACGAGCAGATCGGTCTGGGTGAGGTTCATCGAGAAGATCAGCGCGGCGAAGACCACGAGGTTCTTCGTCCACTGCTGCGGACGCATGCTGCGCAGGAGTTCGAAGGCTGCCATGGTCCCGGATCCGATCAGTAGGCGTTCTCGCCGCGCAGGACGTGCACGACGGTACGGAGCAGGATTTGCAAGTCGAGGGCCAGCGACCAGTTCTCGACGTAATAGAGATCGTACAGCGTTCGGACCTCGATCGGCGTGTTCCCGCGCAGTCCGTGGACCTGCGCCCAACCCGTCAGGCCACTGCGCACACGGTGACGTTCGAGGTACCGCGGAATGCGTCCCTGGAAGTCGTCGACGAAGATCTCGCGCTCGGGACGAGGTCCGACCAGGCTCATGTCGCCCTTGATCACGTTCAGGAACTGCGGGAGCTCGTCGAGACTGTAGCGCCGCAGGAACGATCCGATGGGGGTGCGGCGCGGGTCGTTCTCCTGGGTCCACACCGGCCCCGAGTGGGCCTCGGCGTCGACCCGCATGGTCCGGAACTTCAGCATGCGGAAGGTGCGGTTGTCGCGTCCCAGTCGCTCCTGACCGTAGAAGACCGGCCCCGGCGAGGTGACCTTCACCGCAACCGCGATCGCCAGCATGAAGGGCGAGGCCAACAGAAGCAGAACAGAGGAGCCGACCAGGTCGAAGGCCCGCTTGACGATGCGATCCATGCCCGAAAGGCCCGTTTCGCGCACACTGATGAACGGGACCCCGGCGATCTCGCGCAGGCGCATGCGGCTGGCGTGCAGCCGCTTCATGTCGGGCACGAACTGCACGTCGACACTGCGGTCGCCCAGCCGTTCGGCGATCTCGGTCACGCGCCGGAGCTGCCGGAAGGGAAGCGTGAGCAGGACGAGGTCGACGGAGTGCTCGTCGACGATGCGATCGATCGCGTCGACCGGGCCGAGGACCGCCAGGTGGCGCCCCGAGTCGTCACTGCTTCCGTCGGAATCGCCGTCGGGATCCTCGTCGACCACCTGTCCGACCGGCTGCAGTCCGAGCTCGGGCTGGGCGTCGAAGGTCTCGAGCAAGCGGCCACGCATGGACGTGGCCCCGAGGAAGAGCACGCGGACTGCACCCATCCCCTGCCGCAACCAACGTCGTAACCACGCCCGCGCCATGGCCCGCCCCAGCGTGAGGAAGAGCAGGCTGAGCGTGAAGAAGATCGCGAAGAAGGTCCGCGAGTAGCTGGCGCTGCGCACGAAGAAGGCCAGCGCGAGCACGACGAGACTACCCACGACCACGCCACGGATCAGTCCCTCGATGTCGTCGACGAGGGACTTGGTGCGGCGCGGATCGTACAGACCGTTCTGGTAGAAGATCCCGGCCCAGATCACCAGTAGAGCGAAGCTGGTGAACAGGTATTGACCGTACGGTGGGATCCCGAGCGGCGACGCCATCCACCCGCTGAGGAAGCGGATGGCGTAGGTCAGTTGGAAGGCAGCCTCGAGCATGAAGAGGTCGACGGCGAGCAGGACCGCCGGGAAGATCAGGTCCCCACGCTTCCCGACCCGCTGCCGGGCCTCGGCTCGCTGCCTCTCCTCTTCGGTCACCGTCGGGTCCGTCGCCGGCCGCGTCGGGCGCGCGGCGGCAGGTTCGGCCTTCACGATTCCCGGTCCCTCCCGGTCGTGCGCTTCGGGCCCTCGTCTGCGATCGCCCGGGCCACGACGTCGACGTAGCGCTCGACGAACCGACCCTCGGCGAATCCCTCGGCCCACGTCCACATGACCCGCCGGTCCCAGACGTCGCCGCGCGCCTCGAAGTCGTCGAGCGCGGCCTCCAGGGCCTCGGCTCCCCCGCCCTCGTACAGGACGCCGTTCTCCCCGTCGCGGACCGAGTCGAGCACACCGCCGACTCCTCGCGCCACCACCGGCAGACCGGCGGCGGTCGACTCGACGGGCGTGATCCCGAAGTCCTCGATCCCCGGGAACAGGAAGGCCCGGCGCCGGGCCATCAGTCCGGGGAGTTCGTCGTCGGGCACGAAACCCAGGAACCGGATCCGATCGGTGGCACCCAGGTCCCGGACGCGGGCCTTCAGGGCGGCTTCCTCCGGTCCGGTACCGGCGACGTCGAGCCGGCGCCCCGTACGGGCACAGGCCTCGACCGCGTGATCGATGCGTTTGTACGGCACCAGGGCCGACACGGCAAGGTAGCGATCCTCGCGCTCCGGCGCCGGTTCCGGGGGCCGAAAGCGTTCGACGTCGACCGGCGGGACCACGACCTCCACCCGGTCGGGGTCGACCTCGTAGAAGCGGAGGATCCGGTCTCGGACGAAGTGGCTGTTGGCGATCCAGCGGTCGACGCGGTCGACGGTCTCGCGGTCCCAGTGGCGCAGACGGGCCGCCTCGCGCTCGATCAGCCAGCGCCGGGGGCCTGTCCAGTGGCCGAAGTAGTCGTCGAAACGGTCCCATACGTAACGCATGGGCGTGTGGCAGTAGCAGACGTGCACCGCGCCGGGAGCCGCGCGGGCTCCCTTGGCGACGCAATGGCTGGTACTGAGCACGAGATCGTAGTCCGACAGGTCCAGGCGGTCGATCCAGCCCGGGAAGAACGGCAGCAGCCAGCGGTAGTAGTCCTCCACGCCGGGCAAGCGGTTCAGCCAGGAGGCGCGAACGCGACGGTTCTCGATGGTCGGACGCGTCGAGCCAGGGACGTGGATCAGCGTGTAGAGGTCGGCCCGCGGACTCAGACCGGCGATCGCGTCGAGCACCTTCTCGCCCCCGCGGTACCCTGTGAGCCAGTCATGGACCAACGCGACCCGGCCGTGATCGTCGAGGGGCGCTCCGGCGGCATTCACTCCACGGCTCCCGGGGCATCGGGGTCGGCGGCGAGAGCGGCGCGAGCGGTGGCCCCACCGAATCCGCGCTGCTGAAGGAAACGCAGGGCCCGCTGACGCTGGCGTTCGTCGTCGAGATCGAGCCGTCGCGAGGCCAGGGCACGACGCGCCTGCTCCAGCTCCGACTCGGGATCGAGGACGATACCGGATGCTTCACGGGCCAGCGACGCGTCGACCCCCTGCTGGCGGAGCCGCGCCTCGATCCAACGCCGACCGACACCCTTGCGCCGCACCGCTTGTTCGGCCCATGCCCGCGCGTAGGCGCGGTCGTCGACCAGCCCCTGCTCCTCGAAGCGATCGAGGACGATCTCGATCGCTTCGGGCTCGTGGTCACGGTCGCGGAGACGACGCCGAAGATCCGCCCGACAGCGGGGTCGCCGATCGAGCCAGTCGAAGACCTTGCGGGCGATCTCCTTGCGCGCGGCCGCTGCGTCGAGCCCCCTACGCTGGGCGTCGCTCAACACGAGGCCCGGGGTGATCCCCCGGGCCTCCGGAGCGTCGGGTGCGGTGATCAGCGTCGACCCGTCGTCGAGCTCGATCACCAGGGCCCTTCGTTCTTCGTCGGCGACGACACTCAGCACCGCCGCCCCGTTCGGAATCTCGGCGTCCACGCTCAGCTCGTGGCGGCCTTGCTCTTGGCCGTCCGTCCGCTCGCCTTGCCGTTGCCGGTGGCTTCGGCCTTGGCGTCGGCCTTGGCTTCGGTCTTGGCGTCGGTCCTGGCGTCGGTCTTGTCCTGGGCCTCTGCCTTCGAATCCTCGGCCTTCGGCTTCACGCCATAGTGCTCGAGGACCTGGTCCTCGATCTCGTGCCGCAGATCGGCGTTCTCCTTCAGGAACAGACGCACGTTCTCGCGGCCCTGGCCCAGGCGATCGTCCCCGTAGCTGAACCACGCGCCGCTCTTGCGTACGACGTCGGCTTCGACGGCCAGGTCGATCAGGTCGCCCTCACGGCTGATGCCCTCGCCGTAGAGGATGTCGAACTCGCACTTCTTGAACGGGGGAGCCACCTTGTTCTTCACCACCTTCACGCGCACGCGGCTGCCGGTGACGTTCTCGCCCTCGCTGATCGCGCCGATGCGTCGGATGTCCATGCGGATCGAGGCGTAGAACTTCAGGGCATTGCCGCCCGACGTGGTCTCGGGGTTGCCGAACATCACGCCGATCTTCATGCGGATCTGGTTGGTGAACATGACCATGGTGTTGGTCTTCTTGATCGCGCCGGTGAGCTTGCGCAGGGCCTGGCTCATGAGACGGGCCTGCAGGCCGACGTGACTGTCACCCATCTCGCCCTCGATCTCGGCGCGGGGGGTGAGCGCGGCCACCGAGTCGACCACGACGACGTCGACCGCACCGCTGCGGACGAGCATCTCGCAGATCTCCAGCGCTTGTTCGCCGGTGTCGGGCTGGCTCACCAGAAGGTTGTCGACGTCCACGCCCAGCTTGCGGGCATAGGTGGGATCGAGCGCGTGTTCGGCATCGATGAACGCCGCCACGCCACCCTTGCGCTGGCAGTTGGCGACGGTGCTCAGGCAGACGGTGGTCTTGCCGCTGCCCTCCGGTCCGAAGACCTCGACCACGCGGCCGCGCGGGAGACCGCCGATGCCGAGGGCGATGTCGAGGTTCAGGCTGCCGGTCGAAACGCTCTCGACCGGCTCGACCGCGCCGTCGTCACCGAGGCGGATGATGGAGCCCTTGCCGAACTGCTTCTCGATCTGGGCGCGCGTCAGCTCCAGTGCCTGGGCGCGCTCTTCGCGGGGATCTCTGGCCATGGGCGGATGCCTCTCGTTCACGTAGGGGTCCGGGAGGACCATGTTCGGATTCCGGACACGCGGGGACGCGCGCCGGGAGCTGCGACGGGAGGTGAGCCGGTCGGACTGGGGCCGCGAGCCGTGGGGCGGGCTCGCTGGGCATGGACCTTTTCGGATCGTGCGCTCCGGGGCGGGAGGTCGGGCCCCGGCGGCGGTCGATCCCGACCCGCTGCCGCGCGCGGCACACTAGCACGCGGGTCGGGCCGACGCAACAGGGTCGGCCGGCCACGCCGGCGGATCAGCGCCTCGGCCCGGACAGGCCCGTCGCGTGGCGCACCGTGTACAGCGGCCCCTCGGGCCGGAGCTGGCTCTCGATCAGTTCGACCTGTTCCACACGGAAGCGCCAGCGCCATGGCTCGAGCTCGCGCACGAGGGCTTCGGTGTCCTCGCGGTGCGGCGGCCGCTTCGGGCGCGCGATCGTCAGGTGCGGGCGCAGCGGCCGGTCCTCGACCTCGACACCCGCGTCGGCCAGGGCCCGGGCCTGCGCGCGGTGCATGGCGCCGAGCGCTTCGCGGCCTTCCGTCACGTCGATCACGAACACCCGCGGCCGCGCGGGCTTCGGGAAGGCGCCCAGACCGTGGAGTTCCAGGTCGAACGGCCCCACCGTCGCGGCGGCCGCGTCCACCGACGCGACCACCCGCTCGAGGTGCGCCGGCGGGACGTCGGCGAGGAAGACCAGCGTCAGGTGCATGCGCTCGGGTGCCGTCCAGCGGAGACGCGGACCCTCGCGCGCGGTCTCGAGCGTGGCGTGGACGTCGCGACGGACGTGCTCGGGCGGGACGATGGCGGAGAACAGACGCATGATGGACTCGCAGAGAGGATCGGAGGCAGGACCACGGAACGACCCCTTGGCGATCCCGACGGGAATCGACTCCTCACACGAAGGTCTTCAGGAACCGGCTCTGCCCCTCGGCGCTCCCGATCAGGATGATCTCGGCGTCGGCCGGCAGCGGCGTGGTCGGATCGAGCGTGACCTGGGTCTCGCCGTCGACCTCGAGGGCCACCACCGTGCATCCGGTGCGGCGGCGGATCCCGGCCTCGGCCATGGTCCTGCCGGCGAGCGAGGCGGGCATCCGGAACTTCAGGATGTCCAGACCCTCGGTGACCATCAGGCTGTCGCCCCGCTCGAGGTACTCGAAGATCGCGTTGGCGCCCAGCGACGCGTAGGACATGACGAAGTCCGCCCCGGCGCGATGGAGCGCGGAGATGCTGCGCCCCAGCGCGACCCGGCTGATGATCTGGATGTCCGGACGCAAGCGCCGGCAGTATATGGTGAGGTAGACGTTGATGTCGTCGTCGTGGGTCGTGATGATCACCGTGGGGGCGTCGTCGATGCCCGCCTCCTTGAGCACCTCCAGCTCGGCGGCGTTGCCGACGACGAACTCGTCGGACCCGGACGCCACCTCCGGATCCTGCTCGACGATGCGGTAGTCGAGCCCGCGTTCGGTCAGCATCCGCGCCGCGGAACGGCCCACACGTCCCCCACCGATGATCACCGTGGGAGCGTCCGAGGCCCGGTAGGTCTGGTACCGCTCGTCGAAGCGCTCGAGCTGCTCGCGCGTCCCGGCGAGGACCAGCACCGTGCTCTCGTGGAGGACCGACTCGGGCCGCGCGGTCTCGAACAATCCGCGTTCCCACACCCCGACGACGTTCAGTCCCAGATCCCGGCGCAGCCCGATCTCCTCGAGCGTGTGACCGACCATGGGCGTTCCGGTGACCGTGGCCTCGGCGATCTGCAGTTCGCCGTAGCGCCCCACCACGTGGGCCCGGCCGTCGCTCCCGTAGGTGCGCCGCGCCAGGGCCTGACCGAGCAGATCGGCCACCTGCAGCACGCACGAGCAGCCGGCCAGTTCGAGGATGTCGGCCGAGGCCGGATCGTCGGCCGTGGCCACGATCGACACCGTCTCGGTCAGCTCGCGCACCGTGAAGGCCACGTGGGTGTTCACGGCATCGCTGGCCGTCGTCGCGACCATGATCGCGCGGTCCACCCGCAGTCGCCGGTACACGTTCGGGTCGTCGAGGTCGCCCACGACGACGTTCAGTCCCTGGTCGTGCAGGCGCATCGCGTCGGCCAGGTTCGGCACGATCAGGAAGTAGGGAATCCGGTACTCGCCGAGCTCGCGGATCAGCGTGGTGGACACCCCGTCGTGGTGGGTCAGCAGCACGTGGCCCCGGGTACCCTCGGGCACCTTGCGCAGCGCGCGCGCCTCCGCCTGGGCCTCCATCCACGGGGCGTAGAAGAAGCGGATGAACGAGAACGGCAGCAGGATCAGCAGGTACACGGTCCCGGTCAGCAGGACCACCATCGAGAAGAAGCGGCCGAGGTCCGAGGTGAAGGTGATGTCGCCGAAGCCGAGCGTCGACATGACCGTCAGCGTCCAGTAGACGCCCGTGAACCAGCTGAAATCACGCCCTTCCCGCACCATCAGCACGTGGAAGATCACGCTGTAGAAGGCCACGATCGCCGCCAGCACCAGCAGCAGACGCCCGAGGGCGACCAGGTTGCGGCGGGTGGTGTCCTGCTTCAGGAAATGAGTGGTCTGAGCGACGAGGCTCTTCATGGGTCGGGCGACACCGCGCTTCGGTGGAGGAGGTCGTACGACGACGGCGGGGCGGAGTCTCCCCTACCCCACCGCCGAAGTCCACCGTGGGTGTATCGCGCGCGTACACCGAGACGGTCGATGCCACGTCGATCCCGACCGACCGCACTGCGGCGTCGAGATGATCCGCGTCGCCGTGATCCAGGACGTCGCGATCGTCGACCGGATCCTCGCCCACCTGCGCCGCATCGGCGGCAACGATCCGTGGGAAGGCACCGCGCAACGAGGTCCGTCGGTGGGTGTGCCTCCTGCGTGACCCACGTGAGTGCCTCCCGGTGGGCGCTGCGTGCATGTCGTTCGTGTCGACGGTGACGTGTCGGTGCGAGCCTGCTGGAATCGTCACCGCGATGACACACTCGAGCCCAAGAGGCTCCCGAACGTCTTCCGCAACGGTGTTCGGGAGGCCGGGGCAATCGCCGGGGAGCGTCGACATGCGTGGATCCAGCGTCGTCGCGGCCGGATGAGATGGGTGGTGGGGATCGATTCTCCCCGACCGATCGATCCGCATTCGTCTCACCGCACGATCGCCACCGCCCGCACCTCGTGCGCGCCGTCGCCGACCCTCAGCCGCGCGCGGTAGACTCCCGACGCGACCGCCGCCCCGGTCGCATCGGTCGCGTCCCACACCACCGCGTGGGGTCCGGCAACGCGCTCGCCGTCGACCAGCGTGCGCACCAGCCGTCCGCGGGCATCGAAGACCTGCAGACGCACCGGCGCACGGCGGGCGAGCGTGAAGTCCAGCGACGTCACGTTCGCCGTCGGATTCGGCCACCCACCGCGGAACTCCACCAGCACCGAGGAGCGCGCCCCGGGATCCGGCTCGACCGAGGTCGGATTCCGCGGCACGCAATCGGCACAACTCGTCTTGCCCTTGTCGTAGCCGACCTGTCCCCACCGCCGCGCCGGATCGGCGAGCGGCGTGGTCCCCATGTCGAGCGTGTGCACGGTCCACGCACCGACCACGACCATCTCGCTGGTGCCGTCGAGGTCCAGATCGCTCACCGCCGGGGCGAACACCTGGACGTCGGAGTACAGGTGCGGCCAGTCGCGCGGGATCTCGGCCTGGGCGGTGTTCACGTGCAGTTGCCCGACGTTGTCGCCGAAGACGATCTGCGGACGGTCGACGTTCGCTCGCGCCACGCGCGCCACCACCGGCTGGCCCACGGCCTCGTCCAGCCCCACGGGCAGCAGCGGATACCCGGGCAGCGCCGTACCGTCGGTCCCGATGGCGTATACCCGGCGGTCCACGCTGAAGGTCAGCGCGGGCTGACCCGGCGCGAGCACGTCGGCGATCACCACCGGCGACACCGGCTCGTCGATCGTCGTGTCGAAGGGGAAGACAGGATCGATGGCCACGCCCGTGTGGTGCATGGCGTGGACGAGGCCGCCCTGCAGCGGGACGAAGATCTCGAGATCGCCGTCGTCGTCGACGTCGGCCATGCTCACGCTGGCCGAGGGCTGGCCCGGCGGGGAGAGCACGCCGCGCAGGGTGCCGTCGGAGTTGAGCACCGCGACACCCGCGGTCAGGCCGACGACGACCTCGACGCCGCCGTCCCCGTCGACGTCGCCGACGGCCGGCCGGCCGACCACGACTCCCGTCGGTGCCACGAAGGGCCAGCTGCCCGGCCGCGTCGTCCCGTCGCGTCCGAGCACGGTGATCGTGGACCCACCGGCGGCGACCACCTCGGCCCGTGCGAATCCCGTGACCGGCGCGACACCGACGTTCATGTCACCACCCGACGGCACGTCGACCGGCCAGCCGGGCAGCGGCTGCAGTTCGTGATCGAATCCGAGCACGGTTCCCGCGATTCCTCCGACGAAGATCTCCAGGTCGCCGTCGTCGTCGACGTCGCCGAGCGCGGGAATCGACAGTGACGTCAGTCCGTAGACCTGACGCACGACCTCCGATCCGGCCGACGGCGCGTGCGGATAGACGTGCAGGTAGGTCGCGTTCCCCACGAATCGCGGGGCGCCGCTCGCGACCACGATCTCGCGGTCGCCGTCGCCGTCGAGATCGCCGACCGTGGGCGGGCCGAGATAGTTGCCCGTCGTCGACCACGGCGCATCGCCCTCGAGCACCCCGTAGCCGATGTCGTCGCGCCAGGTGGCGTTGTACCAGATGCGGTTGACCACGCTCGTCTGCACCTGGTAGGTGGCGGCGCGGGCGACGGCGGCCGTCTCCCCCGGCCGCGACGGGTCGCCGGCGACGCTCGGTGGAGTGGTCACCGAACCCAGGCCCGG
>DATFKK010000046.1 GCA_035268685.1 Candidatus Krumholzibacteriia bacterium
CGTTCGGCGACGTCGAAGTGCCCTACACGAAGCTGTTGATCGACGCCGAGGGCCGCGTGCGTGCGCGATTCTCCGCCGCCACCAATCCCCACAGCGCGGAACTCGGACGTGTGCTCGACGATGCGATCGAGAGCGCGCGCCAGCCGGATTCGTCGTAGCGAGTCGTCGCGCCGGCGAACTCGCGCCACCCCCGCGGCGAACGATTCCCCTGCCGAGGTCGGGTCGCCCCGGCCCTCCTCACCCCGCCTCGACCTTCTCGCACAACCTCGCCAGGTACCGCGACCTCACCTGCTCGCTCGCCAGCGCTCTCTTCACCGGCGGCAGGGCCAGGATCGCCCCCAGCACGGCAGCCATCGCCCGATGGCTCGCGAGCAGCTGGTCGTCGAAGACCAGGTTCTGGAGCTTTCCGCGCTCGATCGCCATGAGCACATAGCGATGGGCACTGTTCACGGGTGTGATCACGCGCGCGGCCCGCGGGCGGAGCGAAATCGCGCCCCGCGTGCAGAATCGAACACACACGCCGCATCCGAGGCACGCGTCGTCCGCCACCCGAGCGGTCCGCCGTCGCGGTGCCACGGGGTCGTTCGCCGACACCAGCGTCAGCGCCTCGACCGGACAGGCGTCGACACATCGCGAACACCCGTTGCAGGCGTCCCGGTCGACCTCGGGCAGATGGTTCGTGGTGTGGATCGGACGCATCTCGGCGAAGCGTCGTGCCGCGATCATGGCCTCGCAGCAGCAGCCGCAGCAGTTGCAGATGAAGCTCACGCGCTGCTGGACGTTCTCACCGAACTGGACCAGGCCGTGCTCGTAGGCCCGTTCGAGCAGGTCCTTGCACTCGTGCGCGTCGATCGTCCGGGCATGGCCGTGACGACAGAGTGACTCGGCCGCCGAATTGAAGGTCATGCAGATGTCCAATGGCGCGTCGCAGGCGCGATCGAGGTGGTGCATCTTGTGGCGGCAGTAGCACAGGCCCACGCCGATGTGGGTGGCCGTCTCGATCACCTCGGTGGCGCGTTCGTGGTCGAGCACCTCGAGGGTGTCGTCGCGCGGCAGCATCGGCTCCTGCACGAACACGCGACCGAGCTGCGTGGTGCCATCCGCGAAGAGCGCGCGGACGAAGTCCTCCTCGACGTTCAGGTATTCGTGGAAGAGTTCGCTCAACTGCCGTTGATCGAGGTCGTCGCGGACGCGCATCAGGGAGAACTCGAAGAAGCCGGCCATCGGCGGTGGCAACACGTAGGTCGTTCCGTCGTCGCGGACGACGTCGACCAGCAGTGCGCGACTGGCGAGTTCGTCGAGTACGGTGCGCGCGTCGGCAACGCTCGTCTTCCACGCGCGGGCCGCACGTTCGGCGGTGAACGGGCGGATCGGGACGAGCGACAGCAACTCGGCCTCGCGCTCGTCCATCAGGAGTTCGAGGATGCGCCGCAGGTGTTTCGACGGCGGCGCCCCCTGGGGAAAACGGTTCAGGCGGTCGGTGAAGCGGTCATGACCGTTCTTCAGCGTGTGGTGGGCCACGGAGAATCCTCTCGCCGGGCTCGCCGGCTCGCCGCGACGGTCGAGGCGCACCGGATCGGAAGTCCGACTCCACCCTAGGGGATCGGGCGGCCGTCTTCACGATCGGGAGTTGTGATCTCCTCCGATCGACGGTTTCCGCGCGGCGCGCACCTTCACGGCGCGGTCGGAACCACGAAGTCCTCGAAGACCTCTCCCGTCGGCCCGTGGGTCCAGATCACCGACTGGTAGCCCACCGTCCACGTCTCCACCTCGGCGCCCGACAGATCGATGAAGGTGTCCTGGGCGACGAGGAAAGCATCGACGAGGCGGATCCGCATCTCGAGGACCCTCGTGCCGACGAGGTCGGGGACGTAATGGCGGAACTCGCAGACATCGAGGCGCTCGACGATCTTGATGCTGTCGGAATCCATGGATCGGCTCCGGCGACTCGAGTGCGCGTTCCGGGGGGCGTCACGCGGCGCCCGACGATAGGGCATCCGCCCCGGGTGGGGCAACGGGTGGCCCGCGAGGCCGCCCGGGGTGCTCGTCGGTCCGTGACCGGACCCGGGTTCACCGAGTCTGGGCCCGCCCTCGGCTCGGCGCCGCGTGACAGCACCTCGGTCGAGCAGTATGGTCATACCAGAGGGGAGAATCCTCCCGCCGTTCCACCGACGCCTGCCCATGCCCCCGCGATGACCGCCGATCCGAGTCGTCTGCTTGCCGCGCTCGCTCGTGACCAGGTCAGTCTCGACCTGAAGACGGTCGATCTGTGCTTTCTCGCCGGATTGTACCTCCGCGCCGATCGGGCGGCGCTGGCGTCCTTCGAGGAAGACGTCCTCGTCGACATGTTCGAGCAGGTCTGCGACCTGGTCGACCCGGGAGCGGAAAGGCCGCGCAAACGAGCGACGCATGCGATCCAGCGGCTCCGCGACCAGCGGATGCTGGCCCGGGTGGACGGGGCGGGCATCGTTCGGTCCGGCGAGTACGCGCTGACGCGGCTGGCCGCGGCGGTGGTCGAGTACTTCCTCGCGGACGAGGCTCTCACTCGTGAGAGCCTGACCCTCCTCACCGCAACCCTGCGCGCCCAGCTCGCCGAGATACTCGCGGCCGCCCGTCGCGCCGACACCGAGGAGGCGTGGAATCAGTGGGTCGTAGCACCTCTGCGGATCACGGTAGGCGACCTGGTGGGTGGCATCGAGCGGCGTCAACGAGGTCTCGACAGCCAGCAGGAAGAGGTCCAGGCGGAGATCGCCGGACTCCTGCAGTCGGATTGGTTCGGAGCCGTCGATCGCTGCCAGTCACTGCTCGACACCACGACCGAGACGCTTGGAGAGCTGAACGAGGTCCTCCTGCGCGACACGCACCACTTCGTGGCTCTTCTGCAGGAGATCCAGGCGCTGGCCATCGAGGCGGAGAGGGCCGAGCCCGAGGAGGCAGTCCAGCGAGTGATCGAGCACGTCGACCGGATCGGAGCCTGGGGAGGTGCTCGGCAGCAGGCGTGGTCGGAGTACTATCAGTACGTCCACCGCTATCTGCGCGACGTCGTTCGCCTCGATCCCGACCGGGCGCTCAGCCAACGCCTGCGTGATCAGGTCGCGAACTGGACGTCGCGGCCCTTCCACCTGGTGGTGGCCGCAGCGCCGTCGATCCGGCTCTTGCGTCCGCTCCAGTCGCGGGTCGAGAAGCCGCCGGTCACTCGACCCCGGGCCGACCGCGAGGTGGCTCCGGAGTTCGTGGATCCCGAGGACGCCGGTCTGGCTCTCTCGACACTGGTCGCACAGGCCCTGGAGGCCGGTGCCGTGTCGTTGGCGGAGGTCACGGAGTGGGTGCTTCCCCGTTGCCCGACTGCTTCTCGCTACGCGATCGCCGGGCGCACTGCGGAGGAGCTCGCCCGCGTCGCTCGGCCCCGCAGTGACCGCGAACGATCTTGGCGGCCGGTCGCAGAGGATCTGGAGTTGGAGGACTGGGAGCTTCCCGCGCAGGAAGACAAGATGCTCGACGAGGAGAAGACGCAGTGAAGACGTCCGGTTTCGGGTCCCTCGAGGAGGTCATCGCCGACGAGCACTTTCCGGAGGTGGACCTCGCGCTGCGACGCGGCCGCCACGTGGGACGTGACGACGGTACCGTCTACGACTACCTCGTGGACGCCCTCGACCATCTCGAGCCCTTCTACCGGCGGTTCGGTTGCGAACTCGTGCAGCAGGCGGACGGCTACTTCTATCTCCTTCCCTCGGGGGATCGCCTTGGGCGACGGCAACTCTCGGCCGGGGAGATGCTCGTCGGCCAGACCCTGGCCCTGCTGTACCTGGACCCCGCGACGCTGCAACACGGGGGTGTGGTACGCCGTGAGGCGCTCCTGCAGCGACTCGCCGGCCTCGTGGGAACCGAGACCCTCGTACGGACACTCAATCCGAGACGCAGGAAGTTCGACGAACGCATCGCTGCCGAGACCGTGCGCACGAAGGTGGGCGATGCCCTTCGTCGGCTCGCCGAACTGGGTTTCATCGACGTGCTGGACGACGGGACGATCCGGCTGCGTCCCGCCCTGATGCGCTTCGCCGAGCCGGTCCGCGATCTGAGCGACCGGGACGTCGCCCTCGAGCAGTTGGTTCGACGCGGCGAGGTCGTTCTCGACGACGAGGACGACGAGGAGATCGTGGAATGAGTCGAACGCGCGCGCAGGCTCTTGCCCTCGTCAACTGGAGGGGCGTCTTCTACGAGCGCTACCTGGTCGACCGTCACGTGACAGCCCTGGAGGGGGCGAACGGGGCGGGAAAGACGACGGTGATGATCGCCGCCTACGTCGTGCTCCTGCCCGACATGTCGCGTCTGCGGTTCACGAATCTCGGCGAAACCGGGGCCACGGGCGGGGACAAGGGTATCTGGGGGCGTCTCGGCGAATCGGGACGCCCTTCCTACGCGGCGGCCGACTTCCTCGTCGCGCCCGACCAGCGGCTCGTGGCGGGTGTCCATCTCGAGCGCAAGGGCGAGCCGACGGTCGAACCGACACCGTTCGTCATCACCGGGCTCGCCTCCGAGGCACGATTGCAGGACGTCTTGCTCCTGGCGCAGGGAGAACAGGAGTTGGTTCCCGAGCTGAGCGAGCTGCGCGAGAACGTGGCGCGTGCCGGTGGACGATTGCAGGTCTTCTCCACGGCGCGTGACTACTTCGCGGCCCTGTTCGAGCACGGTGTCACGCCGCTCCGCCTGGGCACTGACGAGGAACGCAACAAGCTCAACGAAATGTTGCGTACGAGCATGACCGGCGGGATCTCACGCACGCTCACCTCGGAGTTGCGATCCTTCCTGCTCAAGGAGGAGAGAGGGCTGGCCAACACCCTCCAGCGCATGAAGGCGAATCTCGACGCCTGCCGGCGTACACGCACCGAGGTGCAGGAGTCACAGCGCCTCGAGCGCGAGATCGGTGGGGTGTTCGAGTCCGGACAGTCCATGTTCGCCGCGGCCTACCTGGCGACCCGTGAGCGCGCCGACGAGCGGCGCCGTCGTCTGGCCGAGGCGGAACACGCCCTGCTGGAGGCGAGGAAGCGACGGGCCGAGGCGGATGATCTCCTCGCGCGCGTCGACGCTCTGCTCGACAGTCGAGGAACCCGCCAGGAAGCCCTCACCCGGGAGCTGGAAGCAGCCGAGGAAGGCCTTCGCCGGCTCGAGCAGGCCCTGGAGGCGGCCCGCGAGGTCGCCCGTCGGCGGGACGAACTCTCCACGGCCGAGGCCGAGGAGGGGAAGGCCGCCGAGAGACGGGCGGGTCGGCATGCGATGCAGGAGCGCTCGCGCGAGGCGGTGCGGCGCTGCCGTGACGACCACAAGCGGGCCAGCGCCGGACTTGCCGACCTTCAACGTGGACTCGACGAACTGCACAGGCGTGCAGCAGCGTACCGTCAGGTGGTCCGCCGCAAGCGCGAGGCCGAACGGTTGCTCGGGGTCGCCGACCTCCCCGTCGACGCCATCGACGAAAAACGGGCCGAGAACCAAGCGGAGCTGGAGCGGGTCGACGGTGAGCGGCGACGGTCGAAGCAGCGGATCGCCGACGCCAGGGAACACCGCCGGGAACACGTGGTAGCCCTCGAGGCGCTCGCCCGGCTCGCCGACGCCACGGTCGATCCGAAGGACGCCCACGGAATCGCCCTCGAACGGCTGCGCCGGTTCCGTGATCTGCAAGCTCTCTCCGAACGTCGCGCGCGCATCGCCACCGAGCTCGACGAGGCCCGGAAACTGGCCCTTCGCCAGGCCGAAGCCCACTCACGGCTCGAGGCTCTGGACCTGTCGCTCTCCGGGACGCGGCCGGCCCAATTGGAGCTGGCAGAGCACCTGGAGGAAACGGAGCGGGAGCGGGAGCGTCTCCTCGAGGGCGAGCGTGAAGCCCTGTCGGACGCCGCGGCGTGCCGGGGAGACCTGGAAGGCCTGCGTGCCCGTCAGGAGGAGCTCGGCGAACGCCGACCGGTCTGGCTCGATCTCGCGGCGCGCGCGGAGCACCTCGCCGAACAGCTCGGGCGCCCGGTGACATCGATGGAGGAACTCCGGGAAGCGCGCGCGCTGGTGGCCCGGCGCCTCACGACCGTCGAGGCCGATCAGGCTTCGCTCACCGAAGAGCGCGAGCGCCTGCACACCGAAGCACGGGAGCTGCTGTCTGCTGGCGGCCCGTTCGATCCCGAGCTGTTGCGGCTCAAGGACGCCCTGGGAGCAGAACTCCTGGCGAGCGTGTTCGAGGACGTGTCGTTGGAAGACGCGTCCATCCTGGAGGCGAGGCTCGGCCCTCTGGTACGAGCTCTCGTGGTCGACGATCCGGCCGTGGCTGCCCGTCAGATCCGCGATCGTCCGGCGTCCCTGAACGAGGTGTGGCTGGTGGGTCGTGACGACGACGCGGTCGGCCCGGACCTCGTCGAGGGGCCGGACGCAGTGGAGCAGACCGACATCGTGGTTCCGGGGGATCGGGCCACCCGCGTCACCCGGATCCCGACTCGCCCCCGACTCGGTCGCCGCGCCCGGGAGCAGTGCGCGGTCGAACTCCGGGAGGAGGCGAGCACCCTGGACACGCGGATCGAGTCCTCGCGGACCGAACGGCGCGGTCTCGAGCGCCTGCGCGAGGACGGCGAGACCCTGCTCGCGAGTCAGTCGATCTGGGCGGAGGGTGATCCCGAACCGGAACTCGCCGTCCTCCGGCGCCGGCTCATGGAGGTGCAGGCGCAAGAGCAAACGCTCCGAGAGGAGGCTCGGCGGCATCGGGAGATCGCGGAGACGCTCGCGCTGCGACTTCGAGCGCTGCGTACTCTGCTTGGCAACGCGGTTCTCCTCGATCCTCCTGACCACGCGCGCCGGCGCGACCTTCTCGAGGAGGAGCACGAGGCGGCCCATGCCGCGCAGGCCGAGACGCGCCGGTGTGCGGATGCGGCCAGGGTGGTCGAGGACGCGCTCGACGCGCTCCGGAGAACCCCTCTGTCGGAGGATGACGTGGCGGATCTCGAGGCCGAACTCACACGTCTCTCCGACGAGAGTGAACGCCTCGACGCGGCGATCGAGGCGATGGAGGCCGTCGAAACTCACGTCGAGGCGCTGGCCTGGGACGACGCTTCCGAACGGCTCGAGGAGCGCCAGTCGCTCGTCCCGGCCCTCGAGGAGCAGCTACGCAGGGCCGAGAGGGCTCTCGACGAGGCGGAATCGGCGGCCGAGATGGCTCAGGAAGAGTACGAGCGGGCCACCGCCGAATGGCAGGATTCCGACGGTCGCCGTCGGGCCGTGGTCGCGGGGCTCGCGACGGCCGAACGTGACCTCGACGCTCTGGGCGTAGCGGATCCGAGCGAGGCGAAGGTGAAGGATGCTCGTCGCGAGCGGGAACACCTGAAGGAGGAGGCCCGGTCGCTCAAGGCCGAACTCGACGCCCTGAACACCAGGAAGGGGCGTTGCGAGGCGGAGAAAGCGCAAGCGGATCGCGAGACGGACCTCGCGGAGGAGAGAGTCGGGGTCGAAGGTCGCGAAGCCGCACCGGCTCTGGATCGCTGGGACCGCTTGCGAGAGGCCGTCGAAGAGCACGGGCTACTCGCTTCGCTCAATGCTCCTGGGGACCGTGCCGTCAGCGAGATACGAGGACACGTGAACCTGGTCCAGGAGGCGCACAAGCAGAAGGCGGTCCTGGTCGAGAGATTACGTGCTGCGCACGGAGCGCAGGAGCTTCTCGCCCGTGTGGACCGAGATCCAGAGGGTGCCGACCTCGCCTTCGCCGACGTCTACCTCGACCTCTGGCTCGCCGTACGCGATTGGTTGCGTCGTCGTCTGCCGGCCCAGGTGGCGGACGTCGACGACCCGCGCGAGGCGCTCTTGCGACTGCGTGACCAACTGACCGGGCTCGAAGAACGTCTGACACGGCAAGAAGACGATCTCCGTGGCGCCAGCGAGGACGTGGCGCGCGGGATCGACGTGCAGATCCGCAAGGCGAGGGGACAGATCCAGCGCTTGAATCGGAACCTCGACGACGTTCGCTTCGGCAGCATCGGCGGGATCCGGGTCAAACTCCAGCCGGTCGAACGTATGGAGCGCGTGCTGCGATCTCTGCGCGAAGGTGCAGTCCAGGGACTGCTGTTCCAGGAGAACCTTCCCATCGAAGAGGCGCTGGACGAGATCTTCCGCCGCTACGGTGGCGGGCGTTCCGGAGGGCCGCGTCTGTTGGACTACCGTGAGTACGTCCATCTGCAGGTGGAGATCCGTCGTCGTGCCGACGCCGATTGGGAGATCGCCAATCCGACGCGGCTGTCCACTGGGGAGGCGATTGGCGTGGGCGCCGCGCTCATGATGGTCGTCCTCACGGAGTGGGAGCGCGACGCGAACATCCTGCGTGGTAATCGCGCGATGGGCTCGCTGCGTTTCCTCTTCCTCGACGAGGCCAATCGCCTCTCGCACGACAACCTCGGTGTGTTGTTCGACCTGTGCCGGACCCTCGATCTGCAATTGCTCATCGCAGCCCCCGAGGTGGCCCGAGCGGACGGGAACACGACTTATCGTCTGGTCCGACGCGTCGACGAGGACGGGCGCGAGGAGGTCCTGGTGAGTGGGCGCAGAACGAGGGCCGACGCGTGATCTGGGACAGCGAAGACGCTCGCCTGGCGCTGCTGGAACTGCTCTCGCGAAGTCGGCTCAAGCGTCGGCGCGCCCAACGCGAGGCCTTCGAAGCCCTCGACGAACTTTCCTGGACCCGGGCCACCGGTCGCCGTGACGAGATCGGCGTGGTGGAAGCGCGCAGATCCGAACTGGTGGACTTGATCGATCGGGCATGGCCGATCTGGCGGGACGTCCTCGCCGACCTGGTTGCCGCGGGACTCCCCCCGACTCCCGAGGGCCACGCGCGGCTCCTCGACCACCGGCGTGCCCGGAGCGTGGCCGACCTGGACGATCTTCCCGAGCGCATCAACCGGCGCACCGCGGCGGCGCTGACGGCCCCGCACTCGAAGGCCTCTCTGACGACGACCAGAAGGGGTGCGCTCGGGACCAGTGATCCGACCCACGACGGTTCGGTCCGCTTGCGTCCGCCCGCGGGGTTGTCGGCCCACACGCCGGCCGGGGGCATCGACCTCGGCGCGACGGCCGCCGTGCTCGGCGAGGTGTCGATTCCCGAACGGGCGTTTCTCGACGGACTCGTTCTCGAGGGCGAGATCCGCGCCGTCCTGCTGGTCGAGAATCTCGGGGCCTGGAGGGATCTCCCCGCGCCGCCGGATTGGTTGCTGGTCCACGTCCCGGGATGGGACACGGCGACGGCCGGTCACCTGCTCGATCGCGTCATCGGCGTCCCGATCATCCATTTCGGCGACCTCGACCCGAACGGTGTTCGCATCCTGCTGAGCCTGCGTCGACGGGTGCCGGATCTGAAGTGGTTCCTTCCGGATTTCTGGCTCCGATCAGCCGATTCCCGTGGGCTCCGGGGTGGTTGGCCACCGGATCTCGATCTCGACTTCGCACCAAGGCCCGTGCGCGAGATGGCGGCACGCGGGATCTGGCTCGAGCAGGAACCCATCGTCCTGGATCCGCGCACCGTAGAGGCCTTGGAGAGCATGACCGGGGGACGGGACGATGGGTCTTCCCGCTGACGCCTCGCCACGGGCCATGTACGCCTGCGGAAGGGCGAGAACACCAATGCGCGCAACGTCAGATGAGCCCGGCGTGGATGCAGTCCCTCGAGAACCGGCAGACCGCTCTCGGCGATGGCGACTCCGCACGCCCACGCGTGGAACGGCCGAGTGACACCTGGGGATGTTCCACGCCGGAAGACCGGACACTTCCGCACCGGAAGTCAGAGGCTTCTCCGACCAACCGACTTCAGCGCGCCGAGACCGACTCCGGACGGTCCCCAACCCTCGCCGGCGGCGCCCCGCCCATGGACCCACGACATCGATCGGACTACGATCGACGCGTCGTCGCGACATCCGTCGAGCCTTCGACCGCCCGGCGCCCCGTGGGCCGAGCGTCCCCCCTGACGCGCGAGGCCCCGTCGTGAACGGACGAACCCCCTCCGGCCTGCTCCTGTTGCTCGCCTCCCTCCTCCTGGCCACCGGTTGCGGAAGCAGCCGGGTGCACCTGGAGCTCGCGCCGGACATGCCGTCCCTGGAATCCATGGAACCCGCGGCTCCTCCCACCCGGGTTCTGGAGGTCAGCGACCGCCGCGGCGCACGCGCCGCCGATCATCTCGGGGAGGCCCGCACGGGGATGTTCAACCGCCACGCCACGGTGCACGCCGCCGAGCCCGTGGCCGAGCTCGTCCACGACGCCGTCCAGCGCGTGCTCGGACCCGCTCCCGACTCCTCGACCGACGAGCCGGCCCCGATCGCGGTGACGGTGAGCGTCGACACGCTGACCGTCTGGGAGAACCACGGTCTCTTCGGGGAGGCCGCCCGCGCCCGGGTCAGCCTGCGCTACCACCTCCTGGAGAAGGAAGGACGCACGCTCTCGGTGCGCGCCCGCGCCGACGTCGAACGGTCGGGTCTGGACGCCACCAGTGTCCTCGACGATGCCCTGGCCGATGCCCTCGCGGCCTGTACGAAGGACTTCACGGAAGCCCTTCTCCGACCGCATGCCGACGATCTCGTCCGTGTCGGACCCGACACACGTCTCGACGTTCTCCGGTCCCTCGCCGCGGACGCAGCGCCGGACGAAGGAACGTCGACCGGATCGACGAGCCCGCCCGACGCTCGCTCCGGAGACAGACCCGCCGGGGCGCGCGAGATCACCGCCGCCTCCAGCGAACCCGGACCGCTCCCCCACCGCGACGAGATCGCCGCCACGGCCCTGGTTGCCGGCGAGGACATCTCCGGAGGCGGCCAACTCGTCTTCCAGCGGATGTTCCAGCCCCGCGAGGGCGCGACCGAATACGGCTTCGGCCTGGGCGCCCGCTACCTCGCCCTCGAGGACACCGATCGGTTCGTGGACGCCAGCATGTTCGGCATCGCCGCGCCGCTGTGGCTACGGGCCTTCCGCGATGCCGAGCGACGCGGACCGTACGTCGGTGCCGCGCTCAACCTGGTCACCGGGAGCGAGGCCATCGAAGGCGTCGACGACGTGAACTACTTCTTCGGTGTGATGCCCGAGATGACCCTCGGGCTGCGTCTCGGAGAGGCCGCGCTCGAGGCCGGAGGCTTCTGGATCGGCCTCGCCGGGTCGGACCTGCTCGACTCGGACCGGGGGCTGCGCCTGGGACTCAACGTACGGATCGGCGGGGATGCGCCGAGCTGACCACGCCACCCCGCATGCACGGCCGGGTTGTGCACGTGAACTCCGCGGCAGTACACTCCAGCGAAGACGGCCCCCGATCGTGGTCGGCCGCGGTGTCCGGGGGAGCCACGTCTTTCGTCGATCGATCGGCGATCTCCTCCACACCTTCGCCATCCGCCCGACGATGGGAAGGGAGGCGAAGCATGAAGCGATCCCTGTCACGGACGTCGTGCCTCGTGATGGTCATGGCCGCCGGCACGGCGATGGCCGCCACCAAGAGTCCCTCGACGGATGTCAGCGAGCTGCACTTCGCGGTTCAGGGAGAGGGCACGGTCCTCTCCAGCGCCACGAGCAGCCAGAGCCTCCTTCTGCGCGAGGCCGCTGGCCCTGACACCTTCGATCTCTACGGCGGTGAGCGGCGTCTCGTCCGCGACCCCGACGGCGTCCCCGGTTCCGGTGACGAGTACGTCGAGGGTAAGTTCGAGGATCCGCTGGGCGTGAGCCCGCGCGGCCTGAGCCCGAACCCGGGCGACTGGACGGGCGTCGACCGGACCGATCAGCCGAACTACTGGCAGGTCAACACGTTCAACGCCGAGAACCTGAACGGCAACGGCGCTGGCAACAACGCCATGTGGTCGGGTCTCGAGGCGGGCATTCCGGCGACCGCGGGCTGGAGCGATGCTCCGGGATACGGCAACAACTGGAACGACGTCCTGCTGTACGAGTCGGCCCCGCTGGCCGACCAGACGGTGGGTCAGACCGTCGACCTCGACTTCTTCTTCAACTACGACACGGAGGTCGGGTTCGACTTCGTGCACGTCGAGTACGAAGTGGCGGGCACCTGGGTCGGCATCCTCGAGATCTCGGGCACCAACAAGGACCCCGTGACCGGTGTCTTCCCGAGCCCGGGTGTGCAGTTCTCGCAGGTGGCCACCGGTTCGATCGTGTACGCGGGGAACGACTACGCCGGCCCGAACGGCGATCAGATCCGGATCCGCATCCGCTTCGAGTCGGACGGCGCGTTCTCGGACGAGGACGGCGACTTCGTGGGCAGCGGCGCCACGCAGGTCGACGACATCACCGTCACCAGCAGCCTCGGCGCCGAGTTCGAGGACTTCGAGGGTGGCGGCCCGTACCTGTGGACCCCGGACAAGGAGCCCTTCGCGGGCAACTTCGCCGACGTGTTCGCTGGCTTCGCTGACATCGATCCGTGCGTCGGGAACCCGACCCCGCAGGTCGGCTTCATCGACTACGGTCAGGAGCCGAACAACGGACCGGGCACCAACGGTCTCGCCAGCACCGGCGGCACGACCTCGGACAACTGGTCCTACGGGATCCCGGGCGGCTTCGTGTTCAACTACAACGGCGGCCTGAGCCTCGGCGAAGTCAACATGAACAACGAGGTGTGGAGCCCCGAGTTCGACTGGGACCTCCCGGGGACCGCCGACGACGGCGCCGACGTCTCGGGTTCGGCCTACTCGTTCACGGTGTGGCGCCACAACCCGCTCGCCAACGGTATCTTCTACGTGTGGCACATCCGCTCGCGCGTGGACGGTGTGTGGGGTCCCTGGGTCGACCGCAACTTCCTGCACATTGGCCCGGGTCAGTACTTCCGCAAGACGAACAACACCACCGACCTGGTTCCGCAGGACGTGGAGCAGGTCCAGCTGGCACTCGGCGGCATCGACCTGGCGTCGAACTTCGGCTTCCCGGGCGCGGACGCCACGCCGGCTCCGTTGTTCGACGACGTGCGGTTCTACAAGTACCGCATCGGCGGGATCAGCATGACCGCCCGGACCATCGATCTGGCCAACGACGGCTTCCCCGTCAGCGGTGAGATCAGCGCGGCCGACCAGGCCTCCCGTGACCTGCTGGACGTGCCCTTCGACATGGCGCGCGACATCAGCTCGGGTGACGTGAACGTTCCCGGGGACTCGGTCATCGTCGACGCCCGTGCTGTGATTGCCGGAACGGCGATCCAGGACCTGCGCATGAAGTGGGCCCTGCGTCTGAACCCCACGTTCGAGAACGCCATTCGTACCGCTCCGGCGCGTGCGAAGGACGAGAACGTGGTCACCGGGACCATCGTCAACGGGTCCGAGGTCTGGACGGGTGAGTCGCTGGCCGACAGTGCCGTCGGCTCGGCGGGGACCGTCTCCGAAGAGACGTTCTTCGTGGACCTGCCCGACGAGGACTTCATGTACCCGGGCGACGTCCTGCACTACTACATCGAGGCCACCGACAGTGACGGCCGCGTGACCACGCTGCCGGGCAACGTCGACGGCTTCGGCCAGTGGGATGCCAACGGTCAGAGCGACTACAACCGCCAGTGGACCGTCCGCGCCCTGCCGACGATCACCGATCCGGCGGGTGATCAGCCGAGCGTGCTGGTCTGGAACGACTTCGGTCGCCGCGGTGGTGAGAACGACTTCGTGAGTGCGTTCAACCAGCTCGGTCTGCTCGAGGGTCGTGACTGGGACAGCTACACGACGCAGGGTCCGAGCTCGGGTGTCTCGAACGGCATCGGTTCGGCCGGTGTGAACAACTCGCTGGGTGATCGTCGTGGCCACGGTGCCACCGCCGATCAGCTCGCGGGCTACAGCACCATCGTGTACCTGTCCGGTGACCTGGGCACCTTCCTGATGAGCGACGGTTCGAACGAGGGTCAGAACGACAAGAGCCCGGATCTTCTCGTGATGACCAGCTGGAAGAACCTCGCCGGTCAGCGGAACACGGTGTACTTCGGTGACCAGCTCGGTTCGGGTCTGCTGAACGACAGCCCGACCGAGGGCGGTACGTACGTGCAGACCGTGATGGGCATCACCGTGAACGGCTCCAACGTCCGTCCGGACATCGGCGGCCAGACGGCTCCGGTCGTCCAGCCGACGGGCAACGTGGCCGGCTTCGACACCGGATTCATCGCCTACGGTGGCTGCCCCGGCCTCAACGGATTCGACGACATCGCGCCGGTCGGCGCCGGGTCCTCGGCTTCGCATGGTTTCGTGGATCCGGGTTCCGGTACGGTGTACCCGGGGATCGCCGCGGGTGTGGTGTTCGACCGTGCCGCCGGCGTCGACCGCAAGGTGGACATCACCTTCCCGTTCGGGTTCGTGTCGCTCTACGACGACGTCTCCCGTGCGGTACCAGGGGTGAGCACTCGCACCCTGCTGCTCGAGGAGATCCTGACGTACCTGGGCGAGAACCCGGGCATCCCGGGTGATGCCACGACCGCTCCGAGCGCTCGCGAGGCCACACTCTCCGTGGCTCCGAACCCGTTCAACCCCAAGACCACGGTCCGCTTCGCCCTGCCCAGGGCGGGCATGGAGGCCAGGGTCGAGGTGTTCAACGTGCGGGGTGAGCTGGTCAAGACGCTGCACGTCGGCGTCGCCCAGACCGCTGATCTGAACCTCGAGTGGAACGGTCGGGACGACCGCGGCTCGAGCGTCGCCAGCGGTGTGTACCTGGTCAAGGCCGTCACCGAGGGCTTCCGCGACACCAGGAAGGCCGTGCTCGTGCAGTAGTCACGATCCGGCTGGGTCGTGGATCCTCGGATCCACGCGACCGGCGGGGCTTCGGCCCCGCCGCCCACCCATCCGGCACCGGAAGGCGTAGAGCCGGCGATTGCCCCGATCGGAACGGTTTGCAACAATCGTTCTCAATTCGTGAGACTGCGCCCGACGTTCACATCGTCATGCAAAGGACGGAAACATGCTTCATCGCACGGTCATGGCCCTCTTCCTCGCGGCGCTCCTTCCGGGAACGGCGCTCGCCCAGGCGATCGTCGTGGGCACCGACTGGCAGAGCGTCACCGCCAGCACGGCCCAGGGCAACCTGAACGGGATCACCGTCGACGTCACCAACATCGGCGTCGCTGGCAACGAGCCCTCCATCGCCGACTTCGACCTCAGCGGTCCGGACTACGATCCGTTCGCGCTGATCGCGAACCAGGAGGCCCTGGACTACGGCTTCGACCAGAACTGGACGGCGACGTTCGGCGCGCCGGTCACCGACCTGCTCCTGTACTGCAAGTTCTGGCGTGGCCCGAACCCCGGTGCTCCGCCGACGTTCCGGTACGAGTTCGATCAGCCCTTCACCATCGTGGCCGGCCTCGGCGCCGCGACCGTGTCGGGCAACGTCCTGCAGTTGCCCACCGGCAGCTTCCACGACGGAATCCTGCAGTTCTCCGGTTCGATCAGCTCGCTGAGCCAGATCTCCAACAACGCCAACAGCGGCTCGCGGCAGGCGCTGACCTTCGGCTTCGCCTTCGAGGTGATCGACAACGAGGCCTCGAGCTTCGGCGCCGTGAAGAGCCTCTATCGCTGACCCGGCGCATCGCGCATCGCCACGTGCACACGAGGCCCCGCCGACCGGCGGGGCCTTCGTGCAGCAGCGTGATGCCTCACTCCTCCTGCGTCGTCACCCGCCCGTTCGATGCCGGCCGTTCCCGCGCCAGGTCGACCGCCTCCTCCGGGCCCACCGTCCGCCGGCCCAGCAGCCGCACCCGGTTGTCGAGCGCCGACACGAAGGCCGGGGTACGATCGGTGGGCACCACCACCCGGTGCTCGCCCTTGGGCAGGTAGGTGGTGCGGAAGCTGGGGTTCAGGCGCTTGAGTTCGCGGTAGGTGATCCCCGCGCTCGCGATGAGGTCCTTGATCGGGACCCGGTTGCGCTGCACGCGGATCTCGAGCGTGTCGCAGGCCACCGGCGCCCAGCCGTCGTCGGGTAGCTCGAGCTGGTAGCGCGCCGGCTCCGACAGCAGGACCTTCGCCGCCGCGGCCTTGAACCAGTAGGCCTCGGTCTCGCGCGGGAGCACCATGTCGTAGTAGTCGCGGGTCACCTGGTGCTCGATGGTCTCGCGCACCCTTCGATCGCCCGAGTTGTAGGCGGCCAGCACCAGGGGCCAGTTCTCGAACTCCTCGTACAGGTCTTCCATGTAATCGAGGGCGG
>DATFKK010000047.1 GCA_035268685.1 Candidatus Krumholzibacteriia bacterium
GACGGCACCGGCGCCGAGCCCATCCTGCCGCTGAGCAACGCCGGGTGGAGCAGCATCGGCACCGTGTCCGCCGGCGATCCGCGGTCGTTCGTGGACGAGCCCGCCACGCGGGACTTCTACTACTACGCCGCCGTCGTCTACGACGGCTGTGGGAACGCGTCGGCGGTCTCCGGTCCGACCGGCGGCACCCTGAACTACCACCTCGGTGACGTCACCGATGGCGTGGTCAACGGTAACGGCAACAACGTCGTGGGCAGCGGGGACCTCTCGCACCTCGGTTTCAACTACGGTGCGACCCTGCCCCTCGGGACCAGTCTCAACTACCTCGACGTCGGGCCGACGAGCGACTTCTCGGTGGACGGCCTGCCGACGACCGACGACGTCGTGCAGTTCGAGGACCTGATGGTGTTCGCGATGAACTTCCAGGCGGTGAGCAAGCGCTTCGATGCGCCGGCACCGGCGACGAGCAACGACATCGCGCTGCACGTGGGTCAGGTCGACTCCGACGAAACTCTGGAAGTGGCCGTGCGGATGACCGGCAACGGTCGGATCCAGGGTCTGAGCATTCCCCTGACCTGGAACGACTCCGCGGTCGAGCCCCTCTCGGTCCGGCCGGGCGAGGTGATGGCGCGCCAGGGCGGTCAGGGCATGGTGCTCTCGCCCGAGCCGGGCGTCGTCGACGCCGCTCTGATCGGTGTGCGTGATCAGGGTCTGAGTGGTGAGGGTGCGCTGGCCCACGTGACCTTCCGAGTGAAGGGCGCTGGTGAGCCGCGGATCGGCCTCGGGGAGATCATCGCCCGTGATTCGGAGAACGGCCAGGTCCTGGTGGCCGGATCGGTCGGCGGAACGACTCCTTCGGCCGTTCCCAGCGTTTCCGGCCTCGCCGAGATCGCACCGACTCCCTTCAACCCGGCGACCGAGGTGAGGTTCAGCCTGGCTCGCGGGGGCGGTCAAGGTGCAGGTCTACGATCTGCGTGGTCGCCTCGTGCGAACGCTGGTGGACGAGACGCGCTCGGCCGGCGAGCACTCGGTCACGTGGAACGGCACCGACGGTGCAGACCGCTCGGTCGCGTCCGGAAGCTACGTCGTGCGTATGATCGCGCCCGACCAGACGGACCGCCGTCACATCACGCTGGTCAAGTAGCCGGCAGCACGACCACGGGCGGGGTGTCCTTCGCGACACCCCGCCCCGAATCGACTGGATCATGATGATGCTTCGTCCGCGTCTCGTGCGGACGAGTGAGGAAGTCGTTCGCTGGCCGGCACTGGTCGCCGTGGCCCTGATGCTTCTGGTGGCCGATGCAGTCGCCGACCCCGGTCCGATCACGGCCGAGGCCCGGACCGACTCGGTCCGTGTCGCGCTCGTGGCGTCCGGCACCCAGTTCGCTGCGGGTGACACCATCACCGTGGAGCTGGAGGTTCCCGAGGCCGGGCTCCAGTTCAACGCCTACGACGCCTACGTCGAGTACGACCCCGGGGCTCTGACCTTCCTGCGGGCGGACGACCTGTCGGACCAGGAAGGACCACTGATGCGGGAAGCGTGCAATCAGACCTTCCATGTCTTCGACGTCGCTTCCGACAGCACCTACCTCGAGATCCATCACTCCCTTCTCTGCAGCGGTACGTATCTGACCGGTCCGGGCGTCATCTACCGTCTCCGCTTCCTCTGTCGTGACGTGGATACGGACACGACTCTGCGGCTGCTGCGAGGATCGCCGACGGAGACCCGTTTCTTCGCGAACGGCCTGTTCGTCACGCCCCTTCGGACGACCGACGTGCAGATCCGGATCGGAGCGGGAGACGTCACCGCGACCCCACCGGACGCACCGCGGTTGGAGCTGAGTGCCGCACCCAATCCGTTCAATCCACGAACGACTCTGCGATTCGAATTGGTGTCGTCGGCGTCCGTGGACCTGCGGATCTACGACCTCGCTGGTCGCCATGTCCGGCGACTCGCCTCGGGGCTCCATGCCGCCGGCGAGCACCGTGTTCTCTGGGACGGGTGCGACCGCAGGGGACGCGAAGTCCCCAGTGGCGTCTACCTCGTCCGGCTGCGGGCAGGGGAGTGGACGGCCACCGAGCGCCTGACCCTGGTGCGTTGATCCGGACCCACCGGTCGAACGCCGAGACGACGGCGGTCGACGCGCGAGCGACATCGAAGCTCTCGCCCTTCGCTTGACAGTGAGCGATGGTCTGTTCCAGATTCCCGCCATCCCCCGAACAACCTGACCCTGGATCCGGCGCTCTTGTCGAAGAGTGCGCGCAGAGGTGTGTCGGCGATGCGATGGATGGTTCTGCTTCTCGGTTTGACGATGGCTCTCGCGGGTGTCGGCTGCGGAGACGACGCCGACGACAACCCGACCGCTCCGGGCGGGGACGACGACACCACTCCCCCCGGGATCCCCGTCGACCAGCTCGAGGTCAACGAGGGCACCGTCGGCGTGGTGATCGACGTGCGCCAGGTCGTGCGCTGGGGTTACGACGCGTCGGGAGTCGAGATCGATTTCGAGGGCGAATTCGCGTCACTCTCCCGTGAGCTCGACGTGAATCCGGAGACCAGTGTGGCGAGCTTCCGCGTGAGCCGGGACTCCCTGACCACCGAGCAGATCGAGACCCTCTCCGGGGGTGTGCCGGTGTCGATCGTCGTCCGCGACGGTCAGGAGACGGAGCTGGCCACCTACGGCGGTCCGTTGCCCCTGGACAGCTCCGGTCAGCTCTTCGCGGTCACGACGACGCTGCCGAGGATCTACCCGCAGTTGAGCATCTTCCCCGGGCAGCCCTACATCATCCAGGCCCTCGAGGAGGGGAGCCCGGTCGACGGTCACGTCTGGCGTCTCTCGAGCGTGCCGGGCCCGTCGCAGGACTTCGAGGTCCTGCTCGATCCCGAGTTCGACCCCGATCGCCTCGACGAGTTTCGGTTCTACTTCGAGGCCACCGCCCTCGACGACGTCTACCTGATCTACTACGAGTTCGAGGACCTGGGGCCCTTCTACCTCCGCAACGACGTCATCGGTCTCAGAGCGACGACCGAGGACGTCGATCCACAGGATCCGAACTGGCAGTTCCAGTTCCACATCGAGCGCGACGAGAACGCGCGGATCCGGCTCACTTCGGGCAGCGGGACCAACTTCGCGACCGGGCTCTACGGTGAGGACGGCTCGATCCACGAGGTCGGGGGCGACGAGTATCTGCCCTTCCGTGCCTTCGCGGCGAACGTAGAGTGGGACGTGCAGGACCTCGGTAGGCGCTTCGAACCGCCGATCGTGCCGCCCGCCCGTCTGGACTTCGCCTACCGTTCGGTGCTCAGCAACTGCAGCCCGGGAGAACTCACCGAGACCATCGGGAACCTGCGGTCGGAGACGCGGACGACCACCGTGGGAACCGAGGAGAGTCTCGAACTCTACAGCAGCAGTGAGAACTCGGTGAGCGTGACCACCGGTCTAGAAGTGGGAGGGGCCTTCAAGGCCATCAGTGCCAGCGCCTCGGTGGACGTGACGAACAGCTTCACCTACACCACGTCGACCACGCAGACCAGCACGAACACGTGGCAGCAGAGCGACAGCTTCACGCAGGAGGTCTCGAGCCAGCGCCAGATCACCGTACCGCCCTTCACCGGTGTCGAGGCCTACGACTCGATCGCGACCTTCGACAACGTGCGCATGCCGTTCGTACAGAGGCTGCGCGTGCGTGGCAGCTACGACGGCGTGGCGCTGCTGACCGGTGACCAGATCATCTCGCAGCTCATGGCCAACCAGTTCGGGGGCGTGGTGTCGAACGTCGGTGCCGACTTCGTGGACATCACCATCCGCGGGTCCGCCGAGATCGCCAACTACTACGAGGCCTACCGCGGCGTGGTGGAGGTGCCGGGGATCTGCGACTGACGTCGGATCCGCGGCGGCGAGCGCGGTCGCGTTGGTCTCCGCGTCGTCGTGATCCCTCAGACGCCCAGCACCCACAGCCAGACCACGATCGCCGGCAGCGACGCCAATGTCGTCCCGACGATGAGTCCCGATGCAAGGCGTTCGTCACCACCGAGCTCCACCGACATGGGATAGCTCGCCACCGCGGTGGGCGTGGCCGCGACCAGGACCGCCGCCTTCATCATGAGTCCCGTGACCCCGAGCCAGCTCAGTCCCAACATCACCAGGGCCGGGTACACCCCCAACTTCAGGATCGTGACGAGAGCCGTGATCGGGAGTTCGAGGCGCAATCGGGCCATGTCCAGTGCCGCTCCGACCGAGATCAACGCCAGGGGCAGGGCGACCCGTCCGACGAGTTCGAGCGACGTGTCGAGGACTCGTGGCAACGTGATCGAGATCGCCGACAACGCGATTCCGATCAGACATCCGAGGGCGAGGGGGTTGGTCGCGATGGAGCGCGCGCCGTGCATCACGCCGACCCAGGGTGCCGCACTCTCCGCGCGATGGGGCAGGGCGAGTACCGGCACCGAGAGGACGTTGTACACGACCACCATGAGGCCGACGACGAGGGCGATCTCTCCCACCGCTTCGGCTCCCCACGCGTTGTGGACCAGCGGCAAGCCGAGGAAGACCTGATTGCTGCGGTAGGCGCCCTGGGTGATCACGCCCCGCCGGGACGGCCGCGTGCGCAAGGCCGACAGATAGACCGCGACCGCGACCAGCACCGTGACCGCGGCCATGACGAGCAGACCGGTCAGGTGCGTTCCCGACTGCAAGGGGGTGATCGCCGCACTGCGCAGGAGCAGTGCGGGCGCGGCCACCCAGTAGACCAGACGCGTGAGCACTCCGTTGGCCTCGGCCGTCAGGAAGCCACCGCGCCGCAGACCGTAGCCCAGAGCCATGACGAGGAAGACGGGCAGGACGATGTCGAGCAGGCCCACGGCGGCTCCGTCGGTGGAGGACGACGATCGGAGGCGGCGCCACGATCGGACGCCGTCGGGGTCCGGTCAAGGGGCGACATGCGCCCAACTGGATCGCGGCTCGTTCCGTTCCGGTCTCGAGCCGTGACCGGTGGTGCACAGGCGTGTGATCGGACGGCGACGATCGGAGTCACCACATCCCACCCCGTGTGATCCCGAGAGTGCAGTTCTGGGCCTCTGGACCACCCATCGAGTCGGAGTCGACGGTTTGCGCCGAGGTTGGCCCGGGCATCGCAATCCACGACCCGAGGGACGGTGGCACTCCGAGCACTTCGTCCCCGTGCACTCGATCGAGGAGCGGTGTCCATGATGCTCACGATGTCGATCCTGATGGCCGGTCTTTCACTCGCCGTTCTCGGTGCGCCCGCGAGCGCCGCCGAGACGGTGCGGCGCGGCGACACGATCCGGGTGACGACTCCGACCGGTACGGTGTCGGGACGTCTCCAGGAGATCGACCAGGGACGTCTGGTCGTGAACGTCTTCCCGAAGCACCGCCGAGGCGCGCCGGCCGCGGACCTCGACCGTTTCGAGGTGCCGGCCGCGGACGTCGAGCGAATCGAGATCCGGCGTGAGATCCCGGGCACCGGCCGGGGTGCCCAGTTCGGCCTGATCTTCGGTGGGTCCTGGCTCCTCCTGCGCATGCTCACTCTTCCGGACGACGACCCGGACGATGCTCTGATCGACGTGGACGAACGCGGGAGTCACTGGTTGGGAACCGTGCTGATCCTGCCGCTGGCCATGGTCACCGGGCTGATCATCGGCGACCAGATGGTCGACACGGAATGGCACGATGCCGGGCTTCCCGACGACGTCGTGGTCCGTCGTGCGGCACTGCTGCGGGAGCTCGAGGCGGCACGCATCCGAGCGCAGCCGGTCGGGCTGTCGATCCGTGGGTCGTTCTGAGGCGAGACCGTCGCGCACGGGGGCACCGATCGGGAGCGCCGGGCGCCGATCCGGTCTGGGCATTGCAGTTCTCCCACGACGAGTCCCACCGGGGCTCGCGGGGGCCCCGCGGGGGCACGGACGCCGCCGACTTGACCCGTCCCGTAGCGCGGTCCAGACTCGACGCTCCACCGGGCATCTGCAACCCACGGAGCGCATCCATGTCCCACCCCATCCGCATCTTCGTGACCGGCGGCACCTTCGACAAGGAGTACGACGAGCGCACGGGCAGCCTGTTCTTCAAGGACACCCACCTGCGCGACATGCTGGAACTCGGCCGCTGCCGGGTGCCGGTGGAGGTGCGCACGCTGATGATGGTCGACTCGCTCGACATGGACGACCACGATCGCGAGCTGATCATCAACCAGTGCCGCAAGTGCGAACTCGAGCGCATCGTGATCACGCACGGCACCGACACCATGGCCGATACCGCGCGTGCGCTGGCCGACGCGGGGATCGACGGACGGACGATCGTGCTCACCGGCGCGATGATCCCCTTCGCCTTCGGTTCGAGCGACGGGCTGTTCAACCTGGGTGCGGCGCTGGCCTTCGCGGAGTCGATGCCCCACGGCGTGTATGTCGCGATGAACGGGCGCGTGTTCGACGCGCGCAACGTGCGGAAGAACCGCGACATCGGGGAGTTCGAGGAGATCCGGGCGTGAGGCCGAAGAGTGCTTCTGCGAACGCCACCGGGGCGGTATGATCCAGCGTGGCGTGATCCGGCGCTCGCCCGAGCGGCTCGTGGTCCTGCGAACGGAAGCGTGACCCGGTCGCCCATTCCGTGTCCCGAAGCCGAGGATCGGCCATGCGCGTCCCCCTGCGCCGCCGCGCGCTCCTCCTGTCGTTGGTCGCGGTCGTCGGGTGCTCCGACGACGATCCCGATCCCCTGTTCCCGGATCCGGAGCCGGATCCCACGCGGTACGTGATCCCCGGCGACTTCTCGTCGATCGGCGAGGCCCTCCGCGCGACCACGGTGGGCGACACGGTACTCGTGGGGCCTGGCACCTACGCCGAGCGCGACCTCGTCGTGCCGCGCTCGGTGCACCTGATCGGTGCAGGCGCCGATCGCGTGGTGATCGACGCCACCGGACTGGGTGGCGGGTCGTGGCCGGTCGTCCAGACCAGCGATCGGATCCAGGACGGTCGGCCCGCCCGGATTCGCGGCCTCCGCGTCCGGGGGGACACGCAGGTCCTGTTGTCGGCCGGCGACGGGGATCACGTATTCGTCGACGCCTGCGTGTTCGAGTCCTCGACGCAGGGGGTGCGCATCGACGCGCCCCGCTCCTTCGCCCAGGCCGTGTTCGATTCGTGCGTCTTCCGCGACGTCGAGGCGGAGCAGGGTGCCGCGGCGTTGGCCGTGAGGGGCTACGCCGACGTCGTCGTCCGCCAGTGCACGTTCCGAGACAACCGCGGAGAAAGCGGACCGGCTCTTCGTCTGGACGCGACGCTCGGCACCGTCCAGGTCCTGGGATCGACGTTCGTCGACAACCAGACCGACGACACCATCGCCCCCGAGGCCGCCGTCGGCGGCGCCGTGGTCGCCCACCGGGTGCAGGACCTCGAATTCAGGAGCTGCACCTTCGAGAACAACGTCAGCCGCACAGGTGGGGGCGCCGTCTTCGTGCGACGGGCCCGCCAGGTGCTGGTGGACGGAGGCACGTTCCGCGGCAACCGTGGCGGATCCGACGGCGGAGCGATGCGGATCGACGATGTGTCGCGGTTCGTGCTGGCCGACGTCGATCTCTTCGACAACGAAGCCCGCCACGGGGGCGCGCTCCATCTGCGGGACACGCGTGCCTTCGTGAACTGGTGCGTCTTCGCACGCAACGGCGTGTCGATCGACACCGAAGGCGACAGCAGCGGTGGTGCGATCCGTCTCGACCAGAACGTCCGCATCGACGTCGACGCGTCGATCTTCCACGCGAACCGGGCCCGAGGCTTCGCCGGACGCGCCGACGAGGAAGGCGGGGGATCGAGTCTGTATTCCACGTCGTCGGATCTCCTCACGAACGTTCTCGCCCTGAATGGCAGTGCACTGGTGCACGCGCCCGAGGGCGAGCCGCTCGGAGGAGCCTTCGCCGAACTGCTGGTGCGCACGACGAACGTGTTCGGCAACGTCGACGGCGACTGGGTGGGGCTCCTGGCGGAGTTCGAGGGGGTCGGCGGCAACACGTCGGTCGAGCCGGACTTCTGCGCGCCGGAGGCGGACGACTTCGAACCCTGCGGGTCGTAGGGGAGGGCCGGATTCCGGGGTTCCACCCGCCACGTTGACCCCCCGCGGCCCCGGGGCTATGCTCGACCGCCGCCGCGGAGACGCCCCATTTGATCGGCCGTACACTCGCCCACTACGAAGTCACCGAACTGCTCGGCAAGGGTGGGATGGGCGAGGTCTACCGCGCCCACGACCCCCGCCTGGGCCGCGACGTGGCCATCAAGGTCCTGCCCGAGAACATCGCGGCGAACGCCGAGGTCCAGTCGCGCTTCCGTCGCGAAGCGCAGACGATCTCGTCGCTCAATCATCCGAACATCTGCGTGCTGCACGACGTTGGCGAGGACGGCGACACGCGCTTCCTCGTGATGGAGCTCGTCGAGGGCGTCACCCTGCACGAGCGGCTCCGCTCCGGTCCGCTGCCGATGCAGGACGTCCTGACCTACGGTGCCCAGATCGCCGATGCCCTCGACCGCGCGCACCGTGCCGGCGTGATCCATCGCGACCTCAAGCCGGGCAACGTGATGATCACCCGCGCGGGGGCGAAGCTCATGGACTTCGGGCTGGCGCGGGTGACGGTGCCGGAATCGGGAAGCGGGGACCTCACGGAGGCGGCATCGCCGACGGTCGCGCACCCCCTCACGCAGGAAGGGTCGATCGTCGGCACCTTCCAGTACATGGCCCCGGAGCAGATCGAGGGTCTCGAGGTCGACGCCCGCGGTGATCTGTGGGCACTCGGTTGCGTGCTGTACGAGATGGCCACCGGCGAGCGCGCCTTCGCAGGTGCGACGCAGGCCAGCCTGATCGGGTCGATCCTGCACACGCATCCCGAACCGGTGGCGCAGCGGGTCGGTCTCGCGCCGCCGGAGTTCGACCGGCTGGTGAACGCCTGCCTCGCCAAGGACCCCGACGACCGCCTGCAGAGCGCGCACGACGTCAAGTTGCAGTTGAGTTGGCTCCGCGACGGTCTTTCGAGTTCGTCGACGACCATGCCAGCGATCGAAACGGGCAGTGGAGCGAGGCGCCGGTCGCGTCGCCTGGCGACCGTCGCCCTCCCGGTGCTCGCCGCCATACTCGGTGCCGCCGCCATGTGGACGGCGACCTCCGGTCTCGACGACACGACCGCCGACGCCGCGCCGGCCCGCTATCGCCTCGGCGGTTGGAACCTGCGTCCCAGCATGACGCCGGTGATCTCGCCCGACGGACGCTCGGTCGTCTTCGCCGTTCGCTCGGGTCTGAGCGGTAGCCTGTACATCCGCGATCTCGACAGCTTCGAGGCGCGCGAGATCGCGGGCACGACCGACGGCTACGCTCCGTTCTTCTCGCCGGACGGTCGATGGATCGGCTTCGTCACCCAGGACGCGGTGTACAAGGTGCCGGTCACGGGCGGGATGGCGCAGCTGGTCGCTCCCGTCGCCAACGTCAATTCCGCCGACTGGGGACCGAACGGCTGGATCTACCTCGGTCCCGGGGGCGGTGGTGAGAGTGGTGACGTCGCCATGTATCGGGTGCGCGAGGACGGAGGACCGGTCGCGGTCTTCGCCCGACTGGCGGAGGGCGACGACGAGACCGGCGTGTGGCTTCCCGAGGCCCTGCCCGACGGCAGGACGGCCCTGATCACCGTCATCGGTGGCGGGCGCGAGAGGATCGTCGCCTTCCGGGACGACGGCACGCGGCACGAGGTGCTCGACGGGGTCTTCCTCGCGCGCTATGTCGAACCCGGTCACCTGGTGGTCCAGGACCGCACCTCTCAGGGCACCGCCGTGTTCCCCTTCGATGCGGAGCAAGCGCGCGTCACCGGTGGCGCCGTGGTCGTCACCGAGATGGTCGACGGCAGCTTCTGCTTCGACGTTTCCGCGACCGGCCTGCTCGTCTACGTTCCTGCTCCCGTCGAGGGCGAGGGACGCTACCTCACCTGGGTCGACCGCGACGGGACCCGATCGAACGCGTCGGACCTGAAGGGGTCCTGGGCCCAACCCCGGGTGTCGCCCGACGGGCGCCGCGTCCTCGCGCGCCGGACCGGTTCGAGCTGTGAACTGTGGATGCTCGACCTCGACCGCGGGTCCTTCGCGCGGATCGTCCAGGAGGACGACACCCACGATCCGTTGTGGGCCCCCGACGGTCGGAGCATCCTCTTCGACCGGATGGAAGCCGGCGAACTCGTCACCCTCGAGGTGAGTGGCTCCCGACGGACGCGCGTCATCGCGAGTGGGACGAACCGGGGCACACCCGAGTCGTGGTCGCCCGGAGTCGATCTCCTCGCCTACACCGTCACCGGCCACGCCGGGAAGACCGACGTCTGGGTGCGACCGATGAACGGCGAAGGTGAACCCCGACCCTTCGTCGCGACCCCCGAGTCGGAGAGCGAGCCGGAGATCTCTCCCGACGGCCGCTGGATCGCCTACGTCTCCGACGAGACCGGCGTGCCCGAGGTCTACGTGCGCGGCTACCCCGACGACGGATCGGTCTGGCAGGCCTCGGCCGGCGGTGGCACCACTCCCCTGTGGTCGCGCGACGGCACCGAGCTGTTCTTCGTCCGTCTCGAGGACGCGGCCCTGGTGTCGGTAGTGGTGCGCGACGACGACGACCTCGAGCTCGGCGTTCCCACGGAGCTGTTCCAGGGGCTGTTGAGCACCTCGCGCGCGGGCGACTTCGACGTCGCGTCGGACGGTCGCTTCATCACGGTGGCTGGCGACAGCGACGACACCAATCGCCGCGAGATCCGCGTTCTCGGCAACTGGCAGACCCAGGTGGAGGAGCTGCGCGGCGAGGCGCGGTGAGGTCGGCCCCGACCTGGTACGGGAGTGACGCCGTCGTCTGCGGCGACGACACCGGTCAGATGGCCGTAGTGCGCATAGCGCGACCGGATCGTCCCGTCCGATTCGACCACCATCACCACGGCCGGCGCGTGGAGTCCGTGGTGGAAGACGACGACGAACTCCGGCGTCCCGTCTCCTTCGAGGTCCGCGCCCGTCCCTGCCCTCGTGACGAACGAGCCTCCGACCAGATCCCCGGAACCGAACACCGCAGTCAGGCTGTCTGAACTCGGCGCGACCCGCCATTGCTCGCGACCCGTGGCGCGGTCGAGCGCGACGAGTGCACCGGCGTGGGTATCGCTGGACCACAGCCCGACCAGCCACGTGTCGTCCGACCAGGGGGCCACGGCGTCGAAGCGGACGGGCGTGGCGAAGGTGCGTGTCCACGCGCGTGCGAGCCGGACGGGGAAGTGACCACTCACGCCCGCACGATCGGCGAGTTCGCTCTTGCCCAGGCCCCGCGCGCGGCGCAGAGGCCGGATGCGGGCGGCCGCGAGGCCATCGGAGACGTCGAGACTCCGTCGGGATCCAGTCATCGGTCCGGTCGGGCTGGGGCCGGGGGCGACAAGATCAGGACCAGATGATCGCATCCCCTTCGGATTCAGGTAGGACCGAGTCCGGATCCGGGCGGCGGCCCGGCCGGGAGCGGGCGTCGGGTTCCGATGTGGTGCGCTCTCGAGGGCTGTGCGACGATGCACACCGCATCCATCGCAGATCATCGCGACTCCGAGCCATCACCGCTCCCGGAGGTCGCCGCGGCCGCCTCGGTGTCGTATCGTGTCGGCCCGCCGCCGCCCGGGTCGCGCTCGCCGCCGGCCGGGCGACCGCGCACCGCCGTCCCGAATCCGCCCCGGAGCGCCCTGGAACACCGAACGGGAGAACCGACGTGAAGTTCGACCTGAGCAGCGAGCAGGAGCTCATCCGCAAGACCGCGCGGGAGTTCGCCGAGAAGGAGATCACTCCCCACGCCGCCCGGTGGGACCAGAACGAGGAGTTCCCCGCCGAGACCGTGAAGAAGCTCGGGGAGCTGGGCTTCATGGGGATCGCCGTGCCCGAGCAGTGGGGCGGCGCCGGTATGGACAACCTCAGCTACATCCTGGCGGTCGAGGAGATCAGCCGGGCCTGCGGCAGCGTCGGCGTGATCATGTCGGTGAACAACTCGCTGGCCTGCTGGCCGCTGCAGGCCTTCGGCACCGACGCGCAGAAAGAGGAATGGCTGGAGCCGTTGGCCAGCGGTCAGAAGCTCGGCGCCTATTGCCTGAGCGAGCCCCAGGCGGGCACCGACGCCGCTGCACAGAAGACCACGGCGAACCCCGACGGCGACGGCTGGGTGCTCAACGGTACCAAGAACTTCATCACCAACGGCGCGCACGCCGACACCTTCATCGTGTTCGCCATGACGGACCTCACGAAGGGACACAAGGGCATCAGCGCCTTCGTGGTCGACGCGCACGCGCCGGGCGTGGCGGTGGCGCACACCGAGCACAAGATGGGCATCCGCGCCAGCGACACCGCGCAGATCACCCTCGACGACGTGAAGCTGCGCGGCGATCAGTTGCTGGGCGAGATCAAGGACGGCTTCAAGATCGCCATGCAGACCCTCGACGGCGGACGCATCGGCATCGCCGCCAAGGCACTGGGCATCGCCCAGGCCTCGATCGACCACTCGATCGCCTACGCCAAGGAGCGCTCGCAGTTCGGTCGTCCGATCGCGCAGTTCCAGGCCATCCAGTTCAAGATCGCCGAGATGACCCTGCGCACCGAGGCCGCCCGCCTGCTCACCTACCGCGCGGCCGCGGTGAAGGACCAGGGCCGGCGCCACTCGAACGAGAGTGCCCTGGCCAAGCTCGCGGCCTCGACCGCTTCGGTGTACTGCTCCGAGGAGGCCGTGCAGATCTTCGGCGGCAACGGCTACTCGAAGGAGTACCCGGTCGAGAAGCTCATGCGCGACGCCAAGATCTGCGACATCTACGAGGGCACCAACGAGGTGCAGAAGATGGTGATCTCGGCTACGGCCCTGGCCTGATCGCATCGCGACGGAAGCGGCAGAAAGAGACGTCATGGATTTCGAACTGCGCGAGGACCAGGAACTCTTCGCCAAGGGGGTGCGTGATTTCGCCCGCGGCGAGATCCAGCCCCTGTGCGCGAAGATGGACCGCGAGGGCATCATCGACGGCGAGCTGCTCGAGAAGATCAAGCAGCAGGGCTTCTTCGGTCTGAGCTTCCCCGAGCATTACGGCGGAGTGGGGCTCGACACGCACACCTACGGCCTGGTGGTACGCGAGCTCGCGCGCGTCGACGCCGGCGTGGCGATCATGATCGCCGTGCACAACAGCGTGGGCAGCTACCCCGTCATGCAGTACGGCAGCGATGCGCTCAAGGAGAAGTACCTGCCGAAGATGGCCGACGGCCAGATCGCCAGCTTCTGCGTGACCGAGCCGGGGGCCGGCAGCGACGCGGCCGGCCTGACCAGCCGCGCCGAGCGCGTCGACGGTGGCTACCGTGTCACGGGCGAGAAGATCTGGGTGACCAACGGCCACCACGCCGACTTCTTCGTGGTCATGGCGCGCACCAGCGACGACGGCCACAAGGGGATCTCGTCCTTCCTCCTCGAGCGCGACACCGAAGGTCTGCAGATCGGGGCGAAGGAGGACAAGATGGGCCTGCGCTCGAGCGACGCGATCTCGCTCGTGATGGCCGATGCCTTCGTGCCCGAGGAGAATCGCATCGGTCCCGAGGGGATCGGTTTCAAGATCGCCATGAGCGCGCTCGACGGCGGCCGCATCGGCGTGGCCTACCAGGCGCTGGGGCTGGCCCAGGCCTGTCTCGACGTCGGAGCCCGCTACGCGCTCGAGCGCGAGCAGTTCGGCAAGCCCATCGCCCGGCTGCAGGCGGTCCAGTGGCACCTGGCCGAGATGGCCACCGAACTCGAGATGGCACATCTCCTTGCCGACAAGGCCGCGTGGCTGAAGGATCAGGGCAAGCCCTATGGCAAGCAGGCGGCCATGGCGAAGCTTGCCTGCACCGAGATGGCCGGTCGCTGTGCCGACAAGGCCCTGCAGATCCACGGCGGCTTCGGCTACAGCAAGGACTACGACGTCGAGCGTTACTACCGCGACGTCCGCGTCACGCGGATCTACGAGGGTACGAGCGAGATCCAGAAGCTGGTGATCGCCCGCAACGTGCTCGACGAGTTCGGCGGGTGATCGCACGCGCGGGGGAGGCAACGTGCACTTGGCGGCGCTCGGGATCCGGGTCGGTCCACTCGGACGCGTGCGACCGTGGGCCATGGCGGGTCTTCTCCTGCTCCTCGTCTTCCCGTGTCCGGCGGCGGCCGCCGATCCCGCGCGCTTCCACGGTGACGGTGTCGAGAGCCTGAAGATCGACGGCGTGCCGTCGGACCTGTCGAGCCGTGCACGCACGGGGCTCGAACTGACACCGCGTCGTGGCTTCCTCACCGTCGATCGGGCCCGGCTCGGCGCCGAAGCCCTCCAACGCGACCGCAAACGTCTGAGGCTGTTCCTCGCCCGTCACGGTTTTCCCCGCGCGGAGATCGAGGTCGAGGCCGAGACCGCCGGCGACGACCTCGTGGCGTTGGTCTTCCGCGTGGATCCG
>DATFKK010000048.1 GCA_035268685.1 Candidatus Krumholzibacteriia bacterium
CACGGGCCGCCGGAATGATTGTGGTACTTGCAGTTACGGTTGGGGCAGTGGGGAGGCGTCCAACCGTTCGTCGGTCGATTGGTACGCATGACCCCGGATCCTTGCGAATCCGGGGCCATGAACAATCATCGAGGCAGAACCCTAGGGCTTCTCCGGTGGGGCCATGAACTCCGGACCCACCGGATGGTTCACATGCCGCTCCAGGATCTGGTCGACCGACACGTGCGTCGCAGGATCGAACTGCCAGCCCCACAGTCGGTCGACCGCCTCGATCTGTTCGGGGCGGCGCGCTCCCCACAGCGCGATGTCCGATCCGTGGTCGAGGAGCCACCGGACCGAGAACGTGAGCACGTCGGTGTCGAAGCGATCGTGGGCAAGTTCCTCGAAGGCTTCGACGGCGTGCAGGTACTCACCGAAGCGCTTCGACTGGAACTTCGGATCGGCCTTGCGCAGGTCGTCACCCTCGAAGGTCTGGTGCTCCGTCATCTTCCCGGTGAGCAGACCGCGACACAACGCGCCGTAGGTCACGGTCTTCACTCCGTGCTCCCGAGCCCAGGGCAGGACGTCCTGCTCGATCCCGCGCTCGAAGAGGTTGTAGGGCGGTTGCGTGGTGTGCAGGGGCGCCACCTCGGAGAACGTCTCCATCTGCTCCACGGAGAAGTTGCTCACGCCGATCGCGCGGATCTTGCCGGCCTCGCGGAGGCGCAGCATGGCTTCGGCCGTCTCCTCGATCGGCGTGTTCGGGTCGGGCCAATGGATCTGGTAGAGGTCGATGACGTCGGTCTGCAGACGACGCAGGGAGTCCTCGGCCTCCTTCTCGATGCGTTCGCGGCTCGCGTTGCGGAATGGCTGCTCGTCCTTCCAGTCGAGGCCGACCTTGGTGGCCAGGACCACGCGCTCGCGCAGATCGTCGTGGGCGAGCGCCCGGCCGACGATCTCCTCGCTGCGACCGAAGCCGTAGACGGGGGCGGTGTCGACCAGCGAGATGTCGTGGTCGATGGCTGCGTGGATGGTGCGGATCGCCGCCTCCTCGTCGGTCCCGCCCCACATCCAACCCCCGATGGCCCAGGTGCCCAGGCCGATCCGCGAGGCCTTGAGTTCGCCTTCGACGATGTCGACGTATTCCACGGTGGGTCCTTTCGGTGGGTGACGGGACGGCCTTCCAAGGCCGCCCAAGTGGGACGTGATCGAGTCAACGCCCGGCGCGGGTGATGCGTCAAGGACCCCGGACTTGCCAGGCACGCAGCGATGGTCGACTCTCCCGACTGACCCGATCCATCGGTCGTGCCGTCCCCCAGGTCCGGAGCCGGTCATGTCCCGCTTTCTCGCCTCGTTGTTCGTCGTGCTGCTGTCCGCGTCGCCCACGGTCGCCGCCGACGGCGACGCCCTGGCCCGCCGCGTGGCCGAGACCGCCGGCGTGGAGAACTGGGGCGACGTCGAGCGCGTGGCCTTCACCTGGAAGCACCATCCGAGCGGCAACGCGCGTTCGTTCGTGTGGCACCCCGCCCAGGACAGCGTGGCCGTGACCTTCAACGGAACGACCACGCGCATCCACGCCGGGTCGATCGAGACCGACGACCAGCGCCGCGCGCACGCCGCCTTCGTCAACGACCACTACTGGATGCTGTCCGAACTCCGCCTGGCCCTCGACACGGGCGTGGAGTTCGAGGACCTCGGGCCGACGGCGGTGCCGGGCTTCGACGACATGGGGGACCGACGCGCCCTGCGCGTCCACTACACCGGCGACGCTGGCTACACTCCGGGCGATGCCTACGTTCTCTACCTGGGCGACGACGACCTTCCCGATGCCTGGGCCTTCCACCGCGGCGGCGCCGAGGAACCGAGCCTGGTGACCACTCGCCAGGACTGGAGCGAGGCCGGCGGGATCCGCTTCCCCACGCGCTTCGTCACCGCCGACGGGACGACGTTCATCACGATCGAGGACGTCACGATCGAGTGATCGCCGGTCCCGGCGCGTGCGTCCGCTCCGGGAACCCATCCAGCCGACCCTGACGGCCGCCCCCGACGGCAGCCCCTGACGGCAGGCCCGGTCGGCACGCCCTGACGGCGGGCCCGGTCCGAGGGGCCCGATGTCCATTCCGGATGCATCAGATCGCGAGCTCGTCCCACCTTTCACAGAGCTCCTCCGGACTCCGGTCCACGGCTTTTCTTCACCTTCGAGCTCTGCACGCCGCGGAGGAGCCGGCCGATTCGTCGTGCCGTGCGGTCCATCAGTCTCGAGTCTCACCACCGAAGGAGGTGTCATGAGCTTCGCCGATCTGATCGCCTTCATCATGGAGCTGGCCAACCAGCTGCCTGCCGATGCCCAGGAGGCCATCGCCCAGATCATCGAGATCCTCCAGGGTCTGATGTAGGCCGTAATGATGTAGTCCGAAACGCAAGGGTCCCCCGCTCGCGCCCCCGCTGGGACTGGGGACCCCCACCTCTTCCTCGAATCCGTCGCCTCGAATCGGGAGACCACCATGCGCCCCCACCACCTGTTCGACATCCGCGGACTCCTCGCCGTGGCGATCCTTCTCGTCGCGATGCCCGCCCATGCCCAGTTCTGTTTCGACGCGAACGGGCCTCTCGTTCCGGGAGCCGGCGAGCGCGCGAACGCGGTGGCGATCGGCGATCTGGACGGCGACGGCCTGGCCGACGTCGTCACGGCCAACGACGCGACCGACCGGGTCGCGGTCCTCCGCCAGCTGGCGGGCGGCACCCTCGATACCGCGGTGCTGTGGGCGACGGGCGACGAGCCGGTCTCGCTCGCGCTGGCCGACCTCGACGGCGACACCGACCTCGACGTCGTGACCGGAGATCAGACGTCGGGGGCCTGGTCCGTCCTGTGGAACGACGGCGCCGGCGGCCTGGCCGAACGGGATTCGATCCCGTCGGGCCCGGCCGTGAACGAGGTGCGGGTGGCCGACCTCGACGGCGACGGCCATCTCGACCTGCTCGCGGTCAACGGCTCGGGTGCCACGATCACCGTGGCCCACGGCCGTGGCGACGGCACCTTCGATGCCACGCTGTCCTTCTCCACCGACCTCACCCCGAACGGTCTGGTCGTGGCCGACTTCGACGACGACGGGCTTCTCGACGTCGCCGTGTCGAACTTCGAGTCGTCGACGGTCACCGTGCACCTCAACGACGGTGCGCGTGGGTTCGCGCCGCGCACGTCGATCGCGATCGGTCTGAATCCCCTCGACGTCGCCGTCGGTGACTTCGACGGCGCGAACGGCCCCGACGTGGCCGTGACCGAGTTCTTCGCCGACCGCGTGTCGGTCCTGCTGAACGACGGATCGGGCTCGCTGGCCGCTCCCGTGCAGGTGAGCGCCGGAGCCGGAGCCTTCTCGCTGGCCGCCCCCGACCTCGACTGCGACGGGCTGTCCGAGCTCGTCACCGGCAACCTGAACTCCGACGACGTCACGGTGCTGGCGAATCTCGGCGCGGCCTCCTTCGGCGCGCCGAGCGTGGTGTCGAGCGGCACGAATCCCTCGACCTTCGCCTTCGGCGATCTCGACGGCGACGGAGCGCCCGACCTGGCGGTGCCCTACCAGGAAGGTGTCGTGTACGGACCCGACACGTGCCCGGCGACGGCCTGTCTCGCGAGCACCTCGGTGCCCGCCGGCCCGCGCTCGGGCCTCGAACGCGTCCACGTGCGTCCCAATCCCTTCAACCCGCGCACGGTGGTGTCGTTCGACCTCGCGCGATCCGCCTCGGTGTCGATCGCGATCCACGATGCCGCTGGACGCCTCGTGCGAACTCTGCTACCGCAGGCCACGTTCGCGACCGGACGGCACGACGTGGTGTGGACCGGCCGCGACGACGCCGGCCGGGCAGTGGCCTCGGGCGTCTACCACTACCGGATCACGCTCGACGGCGAGATCGCGGCCGCCGGTCGCGTGACGCTCGCGAAGTAGAGGACGTCGTGTGTTGAAGACGAAGGCCAGCCTGTCGCGCAGCGACACCGTCACCCTGGTCGACCTCTGTCGGCAGGGCG
>DATFKK010000049.1 GCA_035268685.1 Candidatus Krumholzibacteriia bacterium
CTCAGCCTGAACGAGCCGTCGAAGATCGACGACACCTCGTGGATCACGCCGGGCAAGTACGCGGGCATCTGGTGGTCGCTGCACATCGGCAAGGAGACCTGGAAGACCGGCCCGACTCACGGCGCGACCACCGACAACGCCAAGCGCATGGTCGACTTCGCCGCCGAGAACGACTTCCTGGGCGTGCTGATCGAGGGCTGGAACACCGGCTGGGACGAAGGCTGGCTCGAGGAGGGGGTCTTCGACTTCACCACGCCCACGGCCGACTACGACCTGGAAGAGGTCGCACGTTACGCTCGTGAGAAGGGCGTGACGATCGTCGGCCATCTCGAGAACGGCGGCGACGTCACCGGCTTCGAGGAGCGCCGCGAGGTGGTCTTCGAACTCTTCCGCGACCTCGGTATCCGCGCGATCAAGACGGGCTACGTGAGCCACGGCCAGGGCATCAGCCGCTACGACACCGAGGGCAACGAAATCGCCAGGGAGTGGCAGCACGGTCAGTACATGGTCCGCCACTTCCGCGACACAGTGAAGGCCGCGGCACGGTACGGCATCATGGTCAACGTGCACGAGCCGATCAAGGGCACCGGAATCCGCCGCACCTGGCCGAACATGATGACGCGCGAGGGTGCACGCGGGCAGGAGTACAACGCCTGGAGCCAGGGCAATGGGCCGGATCACACGGTGATCCTTCCGTTCACGCGTATGCTCAGCGGCCCCATGGACTTCACGCCGGGCATCGTGAACGTCATGATCGAGCCCTACAAGCCGAACAACCGCGTTCCGACCACGGTGGCCAAGCAGCTCGCCCTGTACGTGGTGATCTACTCACCCCTGCAGATGGTCACCGACCTTCCCGAGCACTACGAGGGCGAGCCGGCCTTTGGCTTCATCCAGGACGTGGCCGTGGACTGGGATAAGTCGCTCGGGCTGAACGGCGCGATCGGCGACTACGTGACCGTGGCGCGCAAGGAACGCGACGGCGATCAGTGGTTCCTGGGCAGTATTACCGACGAGAACCCCCGGCGGTTCGACCTGGCCCTGGACTTCCTCGATCGGGGTGTCGACTACGTGGCCTACGTCTACGCCGACGCCGAGAGCGCGCACTGGGAGACCAGGCCCAGGCAGACGAGCATCACGCGGAAACATGTCGATTCCGAGACCGTTCTCACGATCGAACTGGCACCTGGCGGTGGGCAGGCCATCCGCTTCCAGCCGCTCACCGGTGAGGAGTAGCCCTTGCTGAGTACCTTCGACTGGGTCGTCATCGCCGCCTACTTCGTGGGCGTGTTCGCACTGGCTTTCGGCGTGGCCCGGGCGGAGAGAACACGTTCGACGGCACAGGAGTACTTCCTGGCCGGCCGCCACACGGGCTGGTTCGTGATCGGGGCGTCGCTGTTCGCGTCGAACATCGGTTCGGAGCACCTGGTCGGGCTCGCGGGCACCGGTGCGGCGACCGGGCTCGCCGTGGGGCAGTTCGAGATCCTGGCCTCGCTGATCCTGTTGCTGCTCGGCTGGGTGTTCGTGCCCTTCTACGTGCGCAGTGCCGTGGTGACCATGCCCGAGTTCCTGGAGCGGCGCTACTCGCCGGGGGCGCGGGCCTATCTCGCCGCGATCTCGATCCTGGGCTACGTGCTCACGAAGATCAGTGTGACGATCTACGCCGGGGGCATCGTCTTCGAAGCCCTCATGGGGATCGATTTCTGGACGGGCGCGCTGATCGTAGTCGCCGTGACCGGCGTATACACGATCTTCGGCGGACTGCGGGCGGTGCTGTACACCGACATGCTCCAGATGTTCGTGCTCATCGGGGGCGCGATCGGTGTCACGGTGGTCGGGTTGAACGCCGTCGGAGGATGGTCGGAGCTCCGCGCCTCGGTGCCCGACGAATTCTTCAGTGTGTGGCGTCCCGCCGACGATCCCGACTTCCCCTGGACGGGCATCGTGCTCGGCGCGCCGATCCTGGGTATCTGGTACTGGTGCACCGATCAGTTCATCGTCCAGCGCGTGCTCGCCGCGCGCGACGAGGACCAGGCGCGCAAGGGGACGGTGTTCGCGGGCTTCCTCAAGATCCTGCCGCTGTTCATCTTCGTGTTGCCCGGCGTGATCGCGACCGCGCTGGCCAACTCGGGTCAGCTCGAACTGAATAGGCCCGACGAGGCGCTGCCGGTGCTCGTGAGCACTCTGCTGCCGGTGGGACTGCGTGGTCTGGTCGTCGCTGGTCTGTTGGCCGCACTCATGAGTTCGCTGAGCAGCGTACTGAACTCGTGCTCGACCCTGGTCACGTGGGATATCTACGGTCGACTCCGGCCCGAAGCGTCGCAGCGGCAGCTCGTGGTGGTGGGGCAGGTCGTGACCGTCGTGCTCGTCGGCGTGTCGCTGCTGTGGATTCCACTCATGGAGAACATCTCGGGCAAACTCTACCAGTACATGCAGAGCGTGCAGGCCTACATCAGCCCGCCCATCGCCGCGGTGTTCCTCCTCGGGATCGCGTCGAAGCGGGTGAACGGAGCCGGCGCGCTGGCCAGTCTGCTGGCCGGATTCGTGCTGGGAATGGGACGCTTGGTGCTCGAGTTGAACAAGGACGCGCTGGGTGACGGCCTGCTCTACGCCTACGCCGACCTGAACTTCCTGCACTTCGCAGTGCTCTTGTTCGTGATCTGCACGCTGGTGCTGGTCGGGGTCTCACTGGCCACGACCGCCATGGGCGACATGCGCCTTCGGGGTCTCACCTTCCAGACGCTCGGAGACGAGGAGATGGAGCCGGCCCACACGACGACGAAGCTCTGGAGCGTGGTGCTGCTGCTCTGCGTCATCGCCGTGTGGATCGTGTTCCGCTGATCGCTACTCGACGACCGGTCCGGCCGGGGTGACCGCGTCGGCATCGTGTTCGCCGGTGCAGATCCGGATCGTCTGGTCGAGCGGCTGGACGATGATCTTGCCGTCGCCCACGTCTCCGGTCCGGGCGACGGTGGCGATCGTGTCGACGGTCACGTCGACGAAGGCCTGCGACACGGCGATCTCCAGACGGATCTTCTCCACGAGTTCCATCTTCACGCGGGTCCCACGATAGGTGGCCACCTCGCTCGTTTCGCCGCCGTGTCCCTGGCAGCGGGAGATCGTCAGCCCCCGTACCTCGCGGTGGTACAGCGCCTCGAGAACGTCGTGCAGCTTCTCGGGACGGGTGATCGCGATGATCAGCCTCATCGGGGACCTCCCGAGAACGACGGCACGGGCGCCGCGACCGGCTTCGGATCGCCACTGTTCCCGGGGGAGGCGAGAACGGCCCCTTCGCCCTGGGCGTAGGCCTCCTCGCCATGTGCGCTCAGGTCGAGCCCCACACCCTCGGCGCGATCGTCGACACGGAGCGGCAGGAACGAACTCATGATCTTCATCATGGCGTTCAGGGCATTCTTCCCGCGGACGAGGCCTCCGTAGAAGAAGGCCAGGGCGGGGGTCATGAGCAGGGCGAGAGCACGCGCGACGAGCACGAAGGCCTTGTCCCCGGAGGAGATGGCGGGATCGGGACTCAACGGGTTGTCCTGGATCCTGGGAGCCCGGTCGGCGCCGTACGGTCGGGGTTGGCGAATGCAAAGCGTGTCCCATTTGGTGCATGAAATGCACAGAAAGCAGAGCGCATGACGAAGGCAGGCACCACGACAGATCATATGGCCACATGAGAATGCTGATACTGCAATGGTCGAATGGCAGGCCTGTGTGCGAGAGTGCTCTTGCGAACCGGCGTCCGTGTCGCCGTCGGTGGAAGAGGGGTCGAAGCCGGGCGGATCGCCTGTATGCTGCCCGTTCGATTTCGCCCCCTCCGTTCCGTGCGTTTCCCGAGAGGTCTTCCATGCTGCGCCACTGCCCGGCGATGCCACGCGTCGTCGTCCCGATCGCCCTGTTCACAATCCTCGCCTTCTCGCCGCCGATCGTGTCGGTGGCGGCGGCCGACGAAGAGGAGTGGAACGTCGCCTCCGCCGACATCGGCCCCACCCGGTCCGCGACCTGGACCCTCGCCGAGGGCACCTGGATGTCGGTGGACGTTGCCCCCGACGGCGAAACGCTGATCTTCGACCTGCTCGGCGACGTCTACACGATGCCGATCGAGGGTGGGCGGGCCACGCCGCTGCGCACGGGTCGCGCGTGGGAGATCCAGCCGCGCTTCTCGCCCGACGGCGAATGGATCAGCTTCACCAGCGACGCGGGCGGCGGCGACAACATCTGGGTGATGCGCCCCGACGGGAGCGAGGCGCGGCAGGTGACCGACGAGTCCTTCCGCTTGTTGAACAACGCGGTGTGGACGCCCGACAGTCGCTCGATCGTCGCCCGCAAACACTTCACCAGCCGCCGCTCGCTCGGCGCGGGCGAGATGTGGTTGTACGACGTGCAGCACGGGGGTGTTGGCGTGCAGTTGACCGAGCGGCCCACAGACCAGAAGGACGTCGGAGAACCCGAGATCTCCCCCGACGGACGGTTCCTCTACTACAGCATCGACGCCACGCCGGGGCCGGTCTTCGATTACAACAAGGATCCGAACGGCACGATCTACGAGATCCGCCGTCTCGATCTCGAGTCCGGCGACACCGAGACCGTGGTCGATGTGCCCGGCGGTAGTGTGCGTCCGCAGATCTCTCCCGACGGGCGTCGCCTGGCCTACGTTCGGCGTGTCCGGACGGACAGTTGGCTCGTGGTGAGGGACCTGGAGACCGGGATCGACCGCCCGATCACCGGCGACGTCTACCGGGACCAGCAGGAGACCTGGGCGATCTTCGGTGTGTACCCGGGCTTCGACTGGACTCCCGACGGTCGGTCGATCGTCATGTGGGGCAAGGGCCGTTTGCAGCGTGTGGACGTGGACACTGGTGAGGTCTCGCCCATCCCCTTCGAGGTCGAGGCCAGCCACACGGTCAACGTTGCCCAGAGGACCGAACCCCGGATCGGCGGTGAGACCTTCGGTGTCGAGGTGATCAAGTGGCCGCGGGTCTCGCCCGACGGCGCGCGGATCGTGTTCCAGGCGGTGGGCCGCTTGTGGATCCGCGACCTCGACGACGGTCGGCCCGAGCCGTTGACCGGCGACGACGACGTGTTCGAGTTCCATCCGCGCTGGTCGCCCGATGGCGATCGGATCGTGTTCACCACCTGGAGTGATGTCGAGGGCGGACGAGTGGTCACCGTGAACGCGCGGGGAGGCGATCGCCGCGTGGTGGTCGACGTTCCCGGTCACTACGCCGAGCCCGCCTTCTCGAACGACGGTGACTGGATCGTCTATCGTCGCGGCGGTGGCGACTCCTACCGCGGCCAGTTCTGGGCGACCGACCGGGGGATCCACGTCGTCGGGGCGAGCGGGGGCGAGCCCCGTCTCGTGACGGGGAATGGGATCATGCCGCGATTCGCCGCGGGCGACGACCGGCTGCTTCTCTTCCGCTCCGGAAGCCCGCGGCAGCTCGTGAGTATCGATCTCCTCGGCGGCGACGCACGCGTGCTCGCCACGAGTGAGCGCGCGGTGGAAATGGTGCCGTCCCCCGACGGCCGCTGGCTGGCCTTCCAGGAGTTGTGGGAGGTTTTTGTATGTCCGCTCCCACGTGCTGGTGGGCCGGTCGCCGTGGGACCCGAAATGGAGAATCTGCCCGTACGCCGCGTGAGCACGATCGCCGGCGAGTTCCTGGACTGGTCGGCGGACTCGCGTCGTCTGCGCTTCGGACTGGGGAGCGAGCTGTTCGAAGTCGAGGTCGCTCCGCGATTCGAGCCCGACGCCGATGCAGATGCCGAGCCGGCCGTCACCGAGCTCACGTGGGACCACCCGGCCGATGTGCCGTCGACGGACCTGGCCTTCACCAACGCCACGATCCTCACGATGGACGACGACGACACGGTCATCGAGAACGGCTCCGTTCGCGTGCAGGGCAATCGCATCGTCGCCGTGGGGACCGACGTCGACACCGGGGGTGCCGAGATCGTGGACCTGCAGGGCCGCGTACTGTTGCCGGGCTTCGTCGACACGCATGCCCACACCGGCTCGAGCAACATGGACACGCATGCGCAGCAAAGCTGGTCGTTCCTCGCCAACCTCGCCTTCGGCGTGACGACCACACACGATCCGAGCAACACGACGCGCATGATCTTCGGTAGCCGCGAGCTCATGGACGCAGGTCGTTGGCTCGCGCCGCGTATCTATTCGACCGGAACGATCCTCTACGGCGCCGAAGGAGACTTCAAGGCGGTGACCGAGAGCCTGGAGGACGCCGAGAAGCACCTGCTCCGGATCAAGGCCTACGGCGGGTTCAGCGTGAAGAGCTACAACCAGCCCCGGCGCGACCAGCGGCAGTGGATCATGAAGAAGGCCCGGGAGCACGACATGCAGGTCATGCCCGAGGGTGGTTCGACCTTCCACCACAACCTGACCTTCTTCGTCGACGGCCACACCACGATGGAGCATCCCATTCCCCTGGCACCGTTCTACGACGATGTGATGCAGCTCATGTTGCTGCCGGGTACGGCCTACACGCCGACACTGGTGGTCGGCTACGGCGGGCTGTGGGGCGAGAACTACTGGTACCAGAAGACCGAGGTGTGGAAGAACGAGCGTCTGCTCGAGTTCGTCCCGCGTGGTGTGGTCGATCCACGCTCACGGCGCCGCGTAATGGCGCCCGACGACGAGTTCTACCACGTGGATCTCGCGACCGGAGCGGCCGACTTCGTGAAGGAGGGAGGGATTGCGACCATCGGGGCGCACGGACAGATGCAGGGCCTGGGTGTGCACTGGGAGCTGTGGATGTACGAGCAGGGAGGCCTGGATCCCATGCAAGCCCTTCGCGTGGCCACACGCATGGGCGCACAGGCGATCGGCCTGGACCACGCGATCGGCAGTGTGGAGCGGGGCAAGCTCGCCGATCTGATCGTGCTGGCTCGCGATCCCCGCGAGGACCTGCGGCGCAGCGAAGAGGTCGACCACGTCATGATCAACGGCCGTCTGTACGAAGCGCGCAGCATGGATCAGATCGCTCCCGACGCAGAGCCCTTGCCACCGGGACCGCCGACCGAAACCGTCTTCGGCCTGGGCGTGCTCTGCGGTTGTGGGGCGCACTAGCGAGTCGCTCTGGGGGAATCCCCGATCCCGCGAACGCCGAGGTGTCGGGGATTCCTTCTGATCCGAGCTCATCCAAGCGCGCTCCCGACGCGAATCCCGTGGTGTCACGCCAACGCGTCGTCGACGGCGACGCGCTCCTCACGAACGGGAATGCTCGATCATGAACGCAGAGAACAGCGGAACCACGACCTGGCCCGACCTCGCGATCGGTCTCTACGACCGCCTCACCGGGCGCAATGCCGAGATCACCTACGAAGCCGACAACCTCGAGATCTCCGTGCCGAGTGCGGCCCACGACGAGGCGCGGCACGCGACCTGGCGCGTGAGCGGCACGCTGCGCGTGCGCACGCGCGAGAACGCGTGAGGCGGCTTCTCGTCGACGCCGATCTCAGGTTGAACGTCGGCGCTGCGGAGATCATCATCCGTAGCGTCGATTCCGACGCCCGGGTGGAACTCGGCAGGTGGCGCGACCTGGTCGCACTCTGGCCCCATCGCCGTCACCTGGGTGCCGCACTCGCACTGGCGCGGCGTCAGGGGATCGCGGGCGGCGTGCGCGTCCGCGGGATTCCCGTCTACGCCTGGTCGGCGCCCACCGGGAGTTGAGGCCCATCGAGACTTCCCGCATTCTCGTCACGGGAGCGACCGGCTACATCGGCGGGCGGCTCGTCCCTCTGTTGCTCGAACGAGGCTCCGCGGTGCGCTGCATGGCACGCGACGCCGACCGTCTCACGGGGCGAACGTGGAGTGACGACGTCGAGAAGGTCGGTGCCGATGCTCTCGACGCCGATTCGCTCGCCCCCGCCCTCGAAGGCGTGGACACCGCGTACTATCTGATCCACAGCATGAAGGGCGGCGAGGACTTCGCCGCGCGCGACCGCGAGGCGGCGCGCAATTTCGGCCGGGCCTGTCGTGCCGCGGGTGTGCGACACATCGTGTACCTGGGCGGTCTCGGCAGTGATCATCCCGATGCGTCCTTGCACCTGCGGTCCCGTCACGAGACGGGCGAAGTGTTGCGCGAGAGCGGGGTGACGACGACCGAACTCCGGGCCGGGGTGGTGGTGGGTTCGGGGAGCCTGGGCTTCGAACTCATCCGATACCTCACCGAGCGCCTGCCCGTGTTGATCTGCCCGCGCTGGGTGTTCACGGAGACCCAGCCGATCGCCGTGCGCGACCTGCTCCGCTACCTGGTCGCGGTCGCCGAGCGCGAGAGCGTGCAGGGGCGCATCCTGCCGGTCGGCGGGGCGGAGACACTCAGCTACGGCGACATGATGCTCGGGTACGCGAAGGTGCGCGATCTGCCGCGCCGTCTGTTGCCGGTTCCGGTCCTCAGTCCGCGACTGAGTTCGTACTGGGTGCACTTCGTCACGCCGGTGCCCGCCGACATCGCGCGGCCGCTGATCCTGGGGCTGCGGAACGAGTCGGTCGTGGAGGACGACGTCGCCCGCCGGCTGATGCCCGACATCGAGCCCGTCGACTACGAGACGGCGGTGCGTCGCGCCCTCGACAAGCTCCGCGCCGAGACGGTCGAGACCACCTGGGCCGGAGCGCTGTCCTCGAGTCAGGAAGGCCTTCCGCCGGCCCGGCTGACCACCCGCGAGGGGATGATCGTCGAACAGCGTGAGGTCGAGGTCGAGGCCACACCGCACGACGCCTTCGGTGCGTTCACACGGTTGGGGGGCGAGTTCGGCTGGCCGGCGCTGGAATGGGCCTGGCACGTGCGCGGGGTGCTCGATCGCATCGTGGGTGGGGTGGGCATGCGCCGTGGGCGGCGCCATCCGACCGAGCTGCGACCGGGCGATCCCCTGGACTTCTGGAGGGTGGAGGAAGTCGTTCCCGACGAACTCCTGCGTCTGCGGGCCGAGATGAAGGTACCCGGTGGGGCCTGGTTGGAGTTCCAGGCCCACCGTGACGCCGAGGGCCGTACCCACATGCGGCAGACCGCCTACTTCGCCCCGCACGGTCTGTTCGGGCTGCTCTACTGGTACGCTCTCTACCCGGTGCACGGGCTGGTCTTCGGCCGCATGATCGCCCGGTTGGCCCGTGTCGCCGAGGACGATTCGGGGCGAACCGCCCCGGCGTGACGCCGGGATCACGGGAGAATTTTCGCATTCCGCAATGGCGGTCGAGGTCGGGGGCTGCTACCGTGCCATGGTACGAGAGGTGAGAACCACCTCCGCCCACCTCCGCGGTCGGTCGCAAGCAGGGCCGATCCACGCTTCGCGCAAGGCCCCGCCTTCGTCCGAATGCGGGGCTTTCGCGTACGCAGTGGTGGGGACTGGCGAGTCATCGCCGGTCGGGCCCGGAGCGATCCGGATCCAACGATGACGTCACGGTACTCCGGAATGGTCCGGAGATCGGGGAACGTCGGGAGAGGGGGCGGCGAGATCCGATCCCCATTGGACAAGCGAGAAAGCAAGTCGTGAAGAAGCTGTATGTAGGAAACCTGCCGTTCAGTGCCACCGAGTCCGAGGTCCAGGCGCTCTTCGCCGAGCACGGGACCGTCAACTCGGTCGCTCTCATCAACGATCGGGAGACCGGTCGTCCGCGTGGCTTCGGATTCGTCGAGATGGAAGACGACGGCGCCGACAAGGCCATGAACAGTCTGAACGGTTACGAGATGGGCGGTCGTGCCCTTCGTGTGAACGAGGCCCAGGAGCGCCGCGGTGGCGGCGGCGGCGGTGGAAACCGCGGTCCTCGTCGCGAACGCTGGTAGGTCTCCCGCCTGCGTTTCCGGCCCTCCCACGGTTCCTTGCCGTGGGAGGGCGTTTCGTACCGGCCTTCCTGGCCGGTCATGCCCCCGAGATCACTCGTCCCACCCAGTGACCTCGAGCCCAGGATCGTAGTTTGAACGATATCAAGACGCTGGGGAGAACCCCGGCTCCGATCGCCGGCGATGTTCCGTCGTCGGCCCCCGAACCCACCAGTCCCCGCGAAGAACTCGTCGCGTCCGCTCTGCGGCCGTTCCAGCGATCGAGTATCCGCGGCAGTCTGTGGCAGCTCGCCAACAGCCTGATCCCCTACGCCGGCCTGTGGGTCCTGATGGCCCACACCGTCGAGGTCTCCTATCCGCTCACGCTGGGGCTCGCGGTGCTGGCCGCCGGCTTCCTGGTCCGGATCTTCATCATCTTCCACGACTGTGGTCACGGGTCGTTCTTCCGCTCGCGACGCGCGAACGAGTGGGTCGGCTTCCTGACCGGGGTGCTCACCCTGACGCCCCATCACAAGTGGTGGCACGACCACGCGCTGCATCACGCCCACGCGGGAAACCTCGATCGCCGGGGCGACGGCGACGTCTGGACGATGACCGTGCAGGAGTTCCGCGAGGCCTCCCGCTGGAAGAAGCTCGGCTACGTGCTCGTGCGGCAGCCGCTGTTCATGCTCACGGTGGGCCCGTTGCTGGTCTTCGTGGTCCAGCACCGCTTCCCGAGCCGGTCGAGCCGGGCGAAGGAGCGGCGGAGCGTGCTGCTCACGAACCTCGCATTGGCCGTCGGCGTCGTTACGCTGGGTCTGACGATCGGTTGGCTCGACTACCTGGCCATTCACCTGCCGATCCTGATGATCTCCGGGGCCGCCGGCATCTGGTTGTTCTACGTGCAGCATCAGTACGAAGAGACCTACTGGCGCCGTGAGGAAGAGTGCGACTTCTTCGACGCCGCGCTGCAGGGCAGTTCCTGGTACGACCTGCCGCGCGTGTTGCAGTGGTTCTCGGGGAACATCGGGTTCCACCACGTGCACCACCTGAGTCCGCGGATCCCGAATTACCGGTTGGAGGCCTGTCACCGCGCCTTCGAGGTCCTGCGGTCGGTGCGTCCCCTGGGTCTGCGACGGAGTCTGCGCTCGGCGCAGCTACGGTTGTGGGACGAGGAGCAGCAGCGTCTGGTCGGATGGCACGCCGCCTGGCGGGGTGGAGCCCGCGATTCCGTCTGACGCGGAGACGACCGCCATTGGCCGTCGGCGATCCTGCCACTAGACTGCCCTGCGTCGTCTATCCAGCCGTCCGGAGTCCGCTCCCTTGGGAATCGCCGCCGACATCTCGCTCATCGTCGTCTTCGGGCTGATCCTCGGCGCGATCGCGCACCGGCTGGGGCAGCCGCTGTTGCTGGGTTCGATCGCGGCGGGCGTGCTCCTCGGGCCGCACACCGGACTTTTCACGATCAGCGATCCCCATGAGATCGAACTGCTCGCCGAGATCGGCATCGCCCTGCTGCTGTTCTCGATCGGCATCGAGTTCTCCTTCGACTCGCTGAAATCGGTGCGGAAGGTCGCGCTGCTCGGCACGGCGATCCAGATGTCGCTGACCGGTGTGCTGGGCTTCGGCCTGGGACGCTTCCTCGGCTTCGCTCATGTCGAGTCGCTGTGGCTGGGTGCGCTGGTGTCGGTGTCGAGCACCATGGTGGTCCTGAAGACACTGGCCGGCAGCGGGGTGCTCGGCACGCTGTCCAGCCGCGTGATGCTGGGCATGCTGATCGCGCAGGATCTGGCCGTGATCCCGCTGATGATCGTGATGCCGCAGTTGAGCGGGCCGGAGTTCGACGCCACGGCTCTCGCGTGGGCGATCGGCCGTGCGGCGGTGGTGCTCACGATCCTGGTCTACGGCGGGCGCCGGGCGGTGCCCTGGCTCATGCATCGCGTCGTCGGGTGGGGTTCGCGCGAGTTGTTCCTTCTGACGGTGATCACCCTGGGACTCGGTGTCGGCTATCTCAGTCACCTGCTGGGGCTGTCGTACGCGCTGGGCGCCTTCGTGGCCGGTCTGGTGTTGAGCGAGAGCGAGTACGGGCACCAGGCGCTGAGCGACGTCATTCCGCTGCGAGATCTCTTCGGTCTTCTGTTCTTCGCCTCGGTGGGCATGCTCTTCGACCCCGTGTTCCTGGTCGAGAACCTCATGGCCGTGAGCCTGTTGGTCGTCACGGTGTTCGCAGGCAAGGCGGTGTTGTTCGGCGGGATCACGCGGTTGTTCGGATACCGGTACATCGTGCCCATCGCCACGGCGCTCACCATGGGCCAGATCGGAGAGTTCTCGTTCCTCCTGGCCCAGATCGGGCGGAAGTCGGGCGGTGTGGGCGAGGAGCTGCACTCGCTGGTGATCTCGACGGCCGTGGTCACCATGATCATCACGCCGTACATGGCGCGGCTGGCCGCACCGATCTACCGGGCCCGGCAGCGGCGACGGCCCCGGGGACCGGCTCCGATGGATGCCGGCGACCACGCGCCGCCGCGTCGGCCGGTGGTGATCGCGGGTGCCGGACGGGTCGGGCGGCGGCTCGCGCGGATCCTGCGGGAACGGGACGTCGAGGTCGTCCTGATCGACTTCGACCAGCACCGGGTGCAGATGGCGCGAGCCGACGGCTGCCCGGTGATCTTCGGGGACGCGGCGCAGGATCCGGTGCTGCACGCGGCGGGGATCGAGCGGGCGCGCATGGTCCTGGTGACGGTGCCCGCGGCCGTCGACTCGCTGGCCGTGGCCTCGCGCATCCGGGCGCTGGCGCCGAACGTGCCGCTGGTGGTGCGGACCGACACGCTGGAGGAGGTCGGGCCACTGCTCGCCCTCGGCGCGTTGAACGTGGTCCAGCCCGAGTTCGAGGCGGCGCTCGAGATGGCCCGGGAGGCCCTGGCCGAGCTCGACGTGGACGAGGCCGAGGTCCACGAGCGTCTGCTCGCCGAGCGGGCCTCCGAGTTCGGCCCCGAGACCGGCGCGCGGCGGGAGCCGAGCGCCCGATGAAACCTCGCCGACGTGGCGTCGTAGGAACGACTCCGCGCCCCGACTCCCCTGGTCCCCGGAACGAGACTCCATGAAGCCGATGCGTGACCTCCTGCTGGGTCTGGCCGCGGTGGCCGGACTGTCCGCCTGTGGCTCGGCGCCGCCGGGCCCGCCCGCGACCCCGATCGAGCCCGATCTGGCCGTGGCCACCTTCGACTCGGCGTGGGCGATCATCGAGCGCAACCATTTCGACCCCGAATTCGAGGGCGTCGACTGGCAGGCCGTCCGCGAGGAGCTGCGCCCGGAGGCGGCCGCCGCCGAGACCAACGAGGAACTACGGCACGTCCTCCACGAGATGATCGGCCGCATGCCGCTGTCGCACTTCGCGATCTATCCGGCCGATGCGGTCGATGCGCTGAGCGAAGAGGACGACGGCGCCGACGACGGGCACACGCACGGCCACGCCGACGTCGGGATCGAGATCCGCCTCGTCGACCGGGACGTAGTGGTCTGGAAGGTGCGGCCCGATTCCCCCGCCGACAGTGTGGGCATCGGCACCGGCTGGGTGCTCGAGGCGATCGACGGTCATCGCCTCGACGATCGACTCGAACGAGCGGGCGAGGACATCGAGGCCTCGGATCTGGAGATCCTGGCCATGCGCTACTCGACCGCTCTGCTCACCGGGGCCGAGGGTTCGACCGTCGAACTCGTCCTGCGCGACGGGGCGGACACCGAACACACCTTCGAGCTCGAGCGCGAGACCGCCCCCGGCCGCATCACGCGCTTCGGCAACCTTCCGCCCATGCGCGTGTCGCTGCGCGACCAGGAACGCACGCTCGACGGAACTCGCGTCGGGGTGATCGACTTCAACATCTGGCTGGTGCCGATCGCCGCCGACTTCGATCGGGCCATCGATCGCCATCGCGGTGCCGACGGGCTGGTCCTGGATCTCCGCGGCAATCCCGGCGGCGTGGCCGGCATGGCCATGGGCTTCGCCGGCCACGTGCTCGACGAGCGCGCGTCGCTGGGCGTGATGAGCACGCGGACCACGCGGCTGGAGATCCGCGCGAATCCGCGGCGGGTGAACCCGGACGGCGAGCGGGTCGAGCCCTTCGACGGGCCGCTGGCGATCCTGGTCGACGGCCTGAGCATGAGCACGTCGGAGATCTTCGCGCAGGGCCTGCAGACCATCGGCCGGGCCCGTGTGTTCGGGCAGCGTACGCCGGGCGCGGCACTGCCGTCGCAGATCGTTCGACTCCCGAACGACGACGCGCTGCAGTTCGCCTTCGCCGACTTCGTCGATCCCGAGGGCGTGCGGCTCGAGGGCCGCGGCGTGATTCCCGACGAGGTCGTCCCGCTCGATCGCGACGACCTGCTGGCCGGTCGCGATGCCCCGATGCAGGCGGCCCTGGAGTGGATCGCGGCCGAGGCACGTCCCTGAGTCACCGAGAACGTTTCCACGAAGCCCCCGTTTCCCCAGGAGCGAGTCCCGCCATGAAGAATCCCGTCGCCCTGCGTGTGCTGACCGTCGTCGGCGCGCTGACCCTGTTCGCCGCCGCGACGCCGGCCGCCGCCGACGATCACCTGCCCACCGCGCGCGAGGTCGTCGACCGCTACGTCGAGGCGATCAACGCCCGCGAAGCCCTCGAGGACGTCGAGTCGATCAAGAGCACCGGAACCTTCTCGATCCCGGCCCAGGGCATGTCCGGCGAGCTGACCATGTGGCAGAAGGCCCCCGACAAGATGCTCACGCGGATCACGCTGTCGGGCATCGGCGAGATCGAGCAGGGCTACGACGGCGAGGTCGGCTGGTCGATCGACCCCATGCAGGGCGCCATGCTGCTCACCGGCGCCATGCTCGACCAGATCCGCGACCAGGCGAACTTCCGCGGCATGCTCTACGAGGACGACGACATCGACACGCTCGAGATGATCGGCGAGGCCGAGTTCCAGGGCGAGCCGGCCTACGAGATCCGCGTGGTGTCGGCCGCGGGTCTGGAGACCACGCAGTTCTTCTCGGTCGAGTCCGGCCTGCTGCTCGGGCAGAAGATGGAACAGCAGTCGCCCATGGGCGCGGTGCCGGTCACCCAGGTCATCGGAGACTACCAGGAGTTCGGCGGCCTGCTGCTGCCCACCACGAGCACCGACCGCATGATGGGAATGGAACAGAAGATGGAGATCACCTCGATCAGCGTCGAGGCGATCGACGACTCGGTGTTCGCGGTGCCCGCCGAGATCGAGGCGCTGGCCGAGCCGGAGTGATCGCGACCAGGACCTGCTTCTCGGAACGGCCGCTCCGTGCTCGGAGCGGCCGTTCCTCGTTCGGGGTCACTTGGCCAGGGTGATCTTGCGTGTCTCGTCCTTCCGCGGCGTCGTGGCGCGGAGCAGGTACACGCCGGAGGCGAGCACCTCTCCGCCGTCGTCGGCGCCGTCCCACTCCACGCCGTGGGTTCCACGCGGCAGCTCGGCCTCGTCGAGCAGGGTACGCACGAGGCGTCCGCGCAGGTCGTAGACGACCAACGTGACGGTGGTCGCCCGCGACAGGCCCAGTTCGACGTCGAGGTGGGCGTTGAAGGGATTCGGAGTCACCGACGCGAGCAGGCGTCGGGGGGTCGGGGTGTCGACGGCCGTCACGCCGCTCGAGGCGTCGGCCCCGGCCTCGAAGTTCGTGGTGATCTCGGTGCCGGTCAGGGCCCGGTCGTGGATCGCGGCCAGGTGGATGGTGCCGGTCCATGCGACCTCGGTTCCGAAGGCGTATTCGCCGGCGATGGCCACGCCGTGCGACGGATCCCAGTCGTCGAAGGTGCCGGAGCGGGTGGTTTCGACGGCCAACTCCCCGTCCACCCAGATCCGCGCGGTTCCCGCCGCGTCGCGCGTGAGCACCACGTGCTGCATCGTGGTCTGCACCGTACCGCCGTCGGTGGCGAAGGTCGGCAGGCCGTTGTCCTTCGTGCCCGTGCGGATGCGGGCCGAGTAGTGATCGGAGTCCACGTCGACCTTCCCCTGCGACAGCGTGACGTTGCGGAGGTAGCGATCCTGCGAAACCGTCACGATCCGCGCGGGTCCGGTCTGCGTGGCGTCGGAGGGACGGACCCAGGCCTCGACGGTCACCGCGTCGGAGGCACGGCAGGCCTCCACGATCTTCACGGCCGGATCGGGCGAGCGCACCGACACGGCACTCGTCAGGTCGAGGCCGCCGTCGGTGCGCGACGTCCGGGTGGTGTCGGCGATCACGAGGTCGAGAGGCGTGCCATCGGGGTCCACGTCGAGCACGAAGCCGGGCCGGCCTCGTTCGAAGTCCCAGAGCGCGACCTGGGCGTCGTCGACGCGATTCCACGGACGGTGGACGAAGGCCGAGCGGTCGGTGCCGTCGGTCGCGTTCGGCGTCGAGGCCAGGTCGCGCACGCCGTCGGTGCTCAACTCGTAGGTCGTGCCCACGGTCATCGGCGCGGTGTCGATCCACACGGTGCGTCCGTCGGACTGCAGGGTCACGTCGAGCACGTCGACACTGGGCTGCACGAGGTAGTGCGCGGGGTCGACGGCCGACACCGGATCCACGGCCTCGGAGAAACGGGCCAGGATCCGGTCGAGGTCCGGCTCGGTGGATCGGGTGAAGACCAGCGAGGGCGGGGTGACGTCGTCGGGCGGTGAGACCGTCTCGTCCACGGCGAGGTTCTCGTACAACGTCACCGTGTCGCGGAACCAGCTCACCGACAGCACGTCGAGATCGCCGTCGCCGTCGATGTCGACGAGGTTCGCGCCGTCGTGGTGCTCGTCGCCCTGGTACACCAGGTGCTCGGTCCACGTGCCGTCGCCGCCGTTCTCCAGGACGAGTAGGCGGGAGTCCTCGGGCGTGGCGTCGTCGTGCTCGCCGACCACGACGTCGAGGTCACCGTCGAGATCGAGGTCGGCGGTGTCGAGGCTCATGGGACCGATGACCGTGGCGATCTCGGTCCCCGGCCACGAGGCGGTCGGATCGGACGGTTGCCGGTACCAGGTCACCGGACCGGTCTCGCCGATCGCTTCCACGCCCATGACGATGTCGAGTCGACCGTCGTGGTCGAGGTCGATCAGGCGGTGACGGTCGGGGGGCTGCGCCGAGCTGGCGATCTGCACGCTGCTCCACGCTCCGCCTCCGTCGTTGCGCATCCAGGCGGTGCCGGTCGACAGGTCGAGATCGCCGTCGCGGTCGATGTCGCCGGCCTGCAGCTGTTCGTTCTGGGTGAAGGTCGACAGGTCGGTGAGCGACCAGGCCCCCGTGGAGGGGTCGGCGGGAACGGTCAGCAGTTCGATGCCGTTGCCCCGGGCGTGCCAGCTGAGGGCCACGGCCTCGGGGACGACGCCGTTCTGCAACGAAGTGGTGAAGCGACCGTGGGCGACGCCCTGCAGGAAGTCGCCCTCGCCGGTGGCGATGTCGCCGGTCACCGTGAAGTTCCCGGCGCCGTCGTTGCGGGCCCAGGCGAAGATCGGCAGGTCGTCGCTCCCCTTGCCCTCGGTGCCGAGCACGTCGAGGTCGCCGTCGTGGTCGAGGTCGGCGACGACGGCGGCCGTGTTCAGGGGCGCGCCGATCGTGCGACGCGTCCAGTCGCCGTCGGGCGTGCCGGGGTTCTCGTACCACCAACCGCCGCCGATGGCGTCGACGTCGCCGTCGCGGTCGATGTCGCCGTGCAGGACGAACACCGCGCGCCAGGGGCGGTCGGCGTCGAGCACGTGGCGCTGCCAGTTGCCGAGGGACGATCCACTCGGGTCGACGTTGCGGGCCTCGGCCAGCCGGCAGGTCCCGCTCTCCGAGCCCAGGAACAGATCGACGTCGCCGTCGCGGTCGAGGTCGCTGGCGGCGAGGGCGTTCGACGACGCGATGGTCTCGATCGTCCAGCCGGACAGGGGGCCACCGTCGCTGCGCAGCAGGACGGAGCGCGCGGCGTCGTTGCAGTCGCGACCGGCGAGGACCACGTCGAGGTCACCGTCGCGGTCGACGTCGAGCGTGCGCAGGTCTTCGACGCGGCCTAGGGCCAGTCCGCCGAGACGCGCGATCTCGCGCGGACCGGTGCGGGCGTCGTTGTCGATCCAGCGGATCTCACCACACACGTCGGGGTCGACGGTCAGCAGATCGGTCTTGCCGTCGCGGTCGGGGTCGGCGGTCCAGGCGCGCGTTCGCGGACCGAGGTCGCCGGGAAGGGCGAAGGCTGCCCAGCTACTGCCGTCGTTGCGCCACCACGATCCGCCGCGCCCCATGTCGAGGTCGCCGTCGGCGTCGAGGTCCGCGATCCAGCCGCGTGGATCGGAGGTGGTGGTCGAACCGAAGCTCGACGAGGTCCAGTCCTGGCCGTCGAAGGTCGACGCGCGCACGGCCGACGAACGCGCGAGGGCGACGACGTCGAGGGCGCCCGTGGCGTCGAGATCACCGATCTTGAGATCGCCCACGCTGTCGCCCACGGCCGCGATCGTCGTCTGCGCCCAGTCACCGCTGCGGTCGCCGGGGTTGGCGAACCACACGAGGTCGGAGGCACCGCCGGTGGTCGCGCCGATCAGGTCGAGGTCGCCGTCGGACTCGACGTCGGCCCAGGCGGTCGCCGACAGGGAGACACCGGTCGGGATCGTGCTCGTGGTGTGGTCCGGGCCGTAGAGTGCGCGCACGCCACCGTCGACGGTTCGGACGACGGCGTCGATGTTCCCGTCGTGGTCGAGATCGAGGGCGTCGACGCCGCGGACGGACAGGCCGTCGCCGTCGTCGACGAGACAGGCCGCATCGGTGTCGAAGGCTCCACCGACGTTGCTGGTGGTCTGCAACCACACGTTCAGCCCGGGCGCGCCGTTCGTGTACGGTTTGCCCACCAGATCGGGTCGCCCGTCGGCGTTCACGTCGGCGAACTTCGACTCGTGGTTGCCGGTGCCGACGCTGATCGTCTCGGCGACGAGGTTGCCTCCGCCCTGGCTCAGGAAGACCCGCGACTCGGCATCGCTGCCGGCGCCGGGTGTGTGCATCTCGGCCACGAAGAGATCGAGCCGACCGTCGCGGTCCACGTCGACGATCTCGAGGGAGTGGCCGTTCTCGACGTCGGGATCGAGCTCGTTGGCTTGCCATGTCGCTCCGTCCCACTGGTACCACACGAGCGGGCCATCGGCGTCGCCGGGGACGATCACGATCTCGGGGCGGCCGCCCTCGACGAGCTGGCCCACGGCCGAACGCGTGAAGGCGCGCCCGTCGGCCACGAGGTGGGCGGTGAAGCTGGTGCCGCCGGTGAATTCGAACCAGTGGCCGGCACCGATCAGATCGATCGTCCCGTTGCCGTCGACGTCTCCGGTGGCCAGCCCCTCGGAGTCGTCCGGACCGTCGAAGATCGCGGTGCGCGACCAGGTACCGGCCGTGGTCGGGTCGGCCGGGATCTCGGCCAGGTACAGAACTCCACCCGCGCCCTGGTTCCAGAACGCCAGCTCCAGGTCGCCGTCGGCGTCGAAGTCACCGAAGGCCTGGTCGTGGTGCTTGTCGGCGCCGCCGTCCTTGATCAGTCGCCGTGCCCAGCCTTCCGTGGGGTAGGGGGGCGGCCCGGGATTCTCCCACCACCACACCCGGTTGCTCCGGTAGTCGCCGCCGAACGAGACGTCGAGATCGCCGTCGCCGTCGACGTCGCCGAGCGCGCCGCCGGCCTCGATCGGCAGGGTGGAGGTGTCGATCACCGCGCGCTCCCATCCGGTGTCGCGACGGAAGAACACGGTCACGGCGGGTGATTCCGTGCGTTCGGCGACGACCACGTCGTCGCGGCCGTCGCCGTCGAGGTCGCCCACCAGGCAGGCGGTCTGTTCGTCCCCGGGGTTGGGAGCGGGGATGTTCCCGGATTCCGTGGATTCCACGGCCCACTCGAGTGCACTCGCGGTCGGGGCGATGGCGATGACGAGCCACGCCACCAGTGCCGGAACGAGGAGGCGTGGGGGAGGACGGTACGTTCGGTCGGAGGTCTTTTGCAGGGTCTTGGCCATGGCCTGGGCACTCCTCTCGTGGCACGCCGGCGTCGTCGGGCCACGCGGATCGGGGGTGGTCGGTCGAGGCCGTGTGCGGATCGATGGAGTCGGGTCGGCTCGATGTCTGGAGACCGTAGGACGAATCCCGGAGTCCGCAGGCCGGTCGGGCTGCGGATTGCGGAAACCGGGGCGAGAGGCCAGCGACTTCGGCCGACCTCCCGGGCATGGGGGAAATCCCGTCTCCCGCATGGGGGAAACGCTCTCCGGTCGACTGCGCGTCGGTTGAGGCTGCGTACCGGGGTGTCGAAGTGCTAACCTCTTCCCGGCTCCCCCCGTGTCAGGCAGAACCACCTCGAGCGAACGCAGAACCATGTCGACCTCCACGACCGACGACCCACGCGTGCCCTCCGGCCTTCACGGCCTCGACGATATCCTGCACGGCGGCCTCCCGCCGGGGCACTCCTATCTGGTGCACGGGCAGCCCGGTTCGGGAAAGACCACGCTGGGCATGCAGTTCGCCATGGAAGGCGCGCGGCGGGGCGAGAAGGCTCTGTACGTCACGAACTGCGAGACGGTGGGACAGATCGAATTCATGGCGCGCGGCCATGGTTGGTCGCTCGACGGTGTCGACGTCCACTATCTCGACACCGGCGAGATCCTCGGCGAGGAGGGCGAGCAGTCGCTCTTCCACGTGAACGAGGTCGCGTTCCCGCGCACGCTCGACACCCTGGCGAAGGCAGTCGACGAGGCCCGGCCCGATCGGCTGGTCCTGGACTCGCTCACCGAACTGCGCCTGTTGGCCGCCGAACCGCGCGCGTTCCGTCGCGAGCTGCTGTCGCTGACCCGCTTTCTCACCGAGATGGGGTGCACGAGCCTGCTGTTCGACGATGCGAGTGCCGACGTCTCCACGCTGGCGAGCGTCGTGAACGGGCTCGTCGATCTCGAGCAGGTCCCACGCAACTACGGTCCCGATCGTCGGCGCGTTCGCGTGCGCAAGCTCCGGGGCACGGACTTCCGGTCGGGCTACCACGACTTCCGGATCCAGCGGGGCGGGATCCGTGTCTTCCCGCGTATCGAGCAGAACGGCCAGCGCGACGAGGTGGCCGACGACCGTCTGTGCAGTGGGGTGGCAGGGCTGGACGAACTCATCGGCGACGGGATCGTGCGCGGCTCGAGCGTGTTGTTCCAGGGGTCCACCGGTGGTGGCAAGTCCACGCTGGCGGCGCAGTTCGCAGTGGCGGCCGCCGAGCGTGGGGAGTCGTCGACCATCTGCGTCTTCGACGAGTCGCGTGGCATGCTGTTGAAGAGGACCGAGAGCCTGGGGATCGACGTGCGGAGGCACGCCGAAGAGGGTCGGATCGATGTTATCGAGATCGACCCGGCCGAACTCACGCCCGGCGAGTTCAGCCATCGGATCCGGCGGGACGTCGAAGAGCGCGGCATCCGGTTGCTGGTGATCGACAGCCTCAACGGGTACGTCCACGCCATGGCCGACGAGCGGATGCTGCTGGTCCACCTGCACGAGTTGTCGAGCTACCTGGGATCGCACGGGGTGACGGTCCTGTCGATCCTCGCCGAGCATGGCGCGCTCGGCGCGGTCGCCTCCACAGTGGAGGATCTCAGCTACATCTCCGACGCGGTCCTCTACTTCCGGCACTTCGAGTACGCCGGCGAGGTCCGCCGTTGTATCTCCGTGTACAAGAACCGCGGAGGCGGGCACGAGCACACCATCCGCGAAATGAAGCTCGGGCCGCGAGGTATCCACGTGGGAGAGCCCCTGAGGAACTTCCGGGGCGTTCTGAGTGGGTCCCCGGAGTACGTCTCCGATGACATCCCCGAGCGCGGGGAGGGCCGCGACGATGATCGGATCTGACACGTCGAACAGTCCGGTGCTGATCGTGTCGTCGGCGGCTTCCGACGCCACCATGGCGGCCCGGGTCCTGGCCGAGAGCGGTCTGACGACCGCCGTCTGCCGTGACGTGCACGATCTGTGTGCGCGGATCGACGAGAGCACCGGCGCCGCCCTCGTGACCGAGGAGGCCCTCACGCCCGTTGCCCAGCGAGCCCTCAGTGCCCGGCTCGCGGTCCAGCCGGCGTGGTCGGACGTCCCGCTGATCCTGATCATGTCGCGGGATCGGGGGGCGATCGAGGGATACGAAGTCTTCGAAGAGGTCGAGGGCTCGACGCACGTCACGATGCTCCGGCGCCCCCTGCACCGAGCGACACTGGTTTCGGCGGTCCGTTCGGCGCTCGAGGCCCGTCGGCGGCAGATGGCGATCGGCGAGGAACTCCGCGCCCGGCGCCGCCGTGAGGTCGAACTCGAGGAGAGCCGCGCGGCGTTGGCCAAGTTGACCGAGACGCTCGAACAGCGTGTCCGCAAGCGCACGGCGCTGGCCGAGAAGCGGGCCGACGGCATGCGACGCCTGGCGGTACAACTGGGCGATGCCGAGCGCCGGGAGCGTCAACGGCTCGCCGAGGTCCTGCACGACGGCCTGCAGCAACTCCTGCTGGCCGCGCACATGCAGATCGGTCAGTTGCGCTCGAAGGCCCCGGAAGAACTGCTCGAGCGGATCGAGAAGATCGATTCGATCCTGCGCGAGAGCATGGTCGGCGCCCGCACGCTGTCGCACGAGCTGAGCCCACCGGTCCTGTCGAACGCCGATCTGGGTCGGAACATGGAGTGGCTACGCGGTTGGTTCCAGGAGCACCACGGTCTGCGGGTGACGTTGGGCCTCGGCCAGGAACTGCCGACGGTGTCCGAGACCACGCGCTCCTTCCTCCTCAATTCCGCGCGTGAACTGCTGATGAACGCGATCAAGCACTCGGGCTCGATGGAGGCGGGGATCTCGGTCGACAGCCGGCGCGACACGCTGATCGTCGAGATCAGCGACGGGGGATCGGAATTCGATCTCCAGACGGTCGAACGAGCTCTCGAGGAACGGCACGGATTCGGCCTGGCCCACATCCGGGATCGGATCGAGGCCCTGGGCGGGCGCATGGACGTCGACACCACGTCGACCGGGGGAGGGCGGTTCCGGTTCTCGATTCCGATCGAGAGTCGTGAACCCACGGAAGCCGATGCGCCGACCGCGAGCCGGCAGCCGGGCGACACACCGGTCGTGCGTGTCCAGATCGCCGACGACCACGACGTGATCCGCGAAGGCATCGCCGTCGCCCTCGACGAACAGCCTGGCATCGAGGTGGTGGGAGAGGCCGCCAACGGTCGCGACGCCGTGGCCATGGTCGAGCGCGGCCGTCCCGACGTGATCGTCATGGACTTCCAGATGCCGTTGGTCGACGGCGTCGAGGCCACGCGTGAGATCCTCGACCGCTGGCCCGACGTGCGGGTGATCGGACTGTCCGTGCAGGACGACCCGAAGGTCGTCGAGGCCATGAAGAAGGCCGGTGCACGTCGCTTCGTGTCGAAGCACGCCCCGATGTCCGATTTGATCCGCGTGATCCGCGAGGTCGCGGGCGAGGGCGTTCCGGCGAGCCCTTCGGCCTCGGCGGCCGAGTCGTCCTGAGCGGGCGATGGTGAACGCGAAGGGGGCGAGCCGTCCGGGCCCGCCCCCTTTCGTGGTAGCTCCTCGGCGGCTCAGCGCTCGCCCTGCGTCTCCGGCAGGTCCACGGTCACCGTGCTCACATCCACGGTGATCTCGTCCAGACGGCCCTGGGTCGACGGACGCACCTCGTCCTGCACGCGGCCGCCCAGGTGCTTGGCCAGGAATTTCTCCATGGCCACGGCCAGGGCCTTGCGGTTGTTCGGAGCCCGGAAGCCGTGGCCCTCGTCGGGTGCCACGACGTACTCCACCGGCTTGCCCTTCTTGCGCAGCGCCGTGACGATCTGATCGCTCTCGTGCTGCTTCACGCGAGGGTCGTTGGCGCCGTGCACCACGAGGAGCGGAGCTTCGATCCGGTCGACGTGGAACAGCGGCGAACGCGCGATCAGGTCCAGACGGTCGCTCTCGACCGCGGGATTGCCCACGCGCTTGTACCAGCTGCCCTCGAGGAAGGGCTTCCAGTACTCGGGGAAGCTCTCGATCAGCGTGATCAGGTTCGACGGGCCCACGTAGGGGATCCCGCAGGCGTAGAGGTCGGGGGTGAAGGTCACGCCGGCCAGCGTGGCGTAGCCGCCGTAGCTGCCGCCGTAGATCCCCACGCGCTCGGGGTCGGCCACGCCGCGGTCGACCAGGTACCGCACGGCGTCGGTGATGTCGTGCTGCATGGCGCCGATGCCCCACTCGCGGTTGCCGGCGTTCAGGTACTGCTTCCCGTAGCCGGTGCTCGAGCGGTAGTTCACCTGCATGACGGCGTAGCCGCGGTTGGCCAGGAACTGCGCGTAGGGGTCGTAGCCCCAGGTGTCGCGCGCCCACGGACCGCCGTGGATGTACATCACGGTCGGCAGCTTCTCCGGCTCGACGCCCTGCGGCACGGTGAGGTAGCCGTGGATCTCCATGCCGTCGCGGGCGGTGAAGGTCACCGGCTCCATGGGTGCGAGGTGTTCGCTCGGCAGGTCGGGACGCGAACGGTACTGCAGCGTGGCGTCGCCGCTCTTGGTGTCGAAGAGGTACACCGAACCCGGATCGACGTCGCTGTAGACGGCCACGAGCATCCTGCTCATGTCGCGCGTCATGCTCGTGGGCGAGATCTCTCCGTCGGGAAGGGCGGCCTCCATGCGCTTCCAGAGCCGCTCGGCCTCGTCGGTCTGCGGGTACACGCGCTGGCGGTCGCCGACGTAGGTCGTGGCCATCAGCTCGTCGGTCTCGGGGTGGAAGAAGGCGCCGCCGAAGTCGACCTCGTTCTCGGGGTCGCTCTCGACCAGCTCCATGTCGCCGGTCTCGATGTCCATCAGCATGAGGCGGCTCAGATCCACGTCGTCGCCCATGTTGCTGACCATGTAGACGTGCTGGCCGTCGGGGCGGAAGCTCGAGGGGTACAGGGTCTCCTGGTAGGTCGACTCGTGGAGCTTGGTGTAGCCCTGCAGGTCGACGCGCAGCAGCTCGGTGCCTCCGCTCGGAGTCTGCCGGGTGGCCAGGCGCAGGCGGCCGTCGAGGTCGAAGACCCAGCTGCCGATGGCGTCCTCGTTCTTGCGCACCAGCTTGCGTTCACCGGTGGCGATCTCGACGGCGTAGACGTCGCTGAAGCGCGGATCGCGATCGTTCAGGCCCACGATGATGATGTCGGGCGTGTTCTTCGGCACCGAGTAGATCGACGCACGGGCACCCTCGACCGGGGTCAGGTTGCGCGCCGGCGGCACGCCGGTGTCGGGATCGCGGTCATCGCCCGGATCCACCGCCCACACGTGGAAATTCTCGTCGCCGTCCTTGTCCTGCACGTAGAGGACGTGCTCGCTGTCGCGGCTCCAGAAGTAGCCGGGCACGGGACGGTCGTCGGCCGTCAACGGCCGGGCGGTGTCGAAGGGTTCCTCGGCGCGCTTGATCCAGATGTTGCGCGCGCCCTCGTAGGGCTTGAGGAAGGTCATCCACGCGCCGTCGGGCGAGAGTTGCGAGCCGGAGATCTCGGGATCTCCGAAGAAGAGTTCGCGATCGAGCAAGGGTGGCAAACCGTCGTCTCCGTGGTCGTCGGCGAGGGCGAATGATCCGGGCGCGAGCAGGATCGAGGCCGCCAGCGGCAGGATCCAGAGCCCGGGTGCGGGGATTCGTCGCATGGAGTGTTCTCCTCGAGGGGCGCGGGTGGATGCAGGACAGAACCCGATTCCTACGCGCGCGTCATGGAAAAAGATTCCATGGTGCCTCGGAGATTGTGCACGACGAGCTCAGCCCCTCCAGTGTTCGACACCCGGGACAGGAAGTGTCACGGACGGATGACGAATCGAGCGAATGACGGGGTCACGACACCCGGGCGGAGGCCTCGCTCGCGCAATGCACAATCTTGGAGGCACAACCATCGGTCAACCTCGGGACGTTGTGGGCCGGTGGGGTCCATGCTCCACTCCGTCCCCTACGGCGCGCCCCCCACGAGTCGTGGGCGGAGCGGCTTCGGAGGCGCCGATTCGGGGAGGATCTGCTACGATTTCACCATGGAAGATGCCGCCCGCGCCCGTGTGACCCAGCTCCTGCGCCGTCTCGAGGACGAGACCGAGGCCCGTACCCGGTTGAGCGAAGAGATCTTCGCACTCGTCTACGACGAGCTGCACCGGACCGCGCGCAGCCTCATGGCGCGGGAGCGCGTCGACCACACCCTCCAACCGACGGCTCTCGTGCACGAGGCGTACATCCGCCTGGTCGACACGGGGGGATCGGGCGCGGCCGACCGGGCGCACTTCCTGGGAATCGCGGCGCGCTGCATGCGTCAGATCCTCGTCGACCATGCCCGCTCGCACCGTGCCGAGAAGCGGGGCGGCGATCAGCAGCGGGTGACCCTGGTCGAGGAGCTGATCACCGACGAGGGCCGCGAGTTGGAGTTGCTGCTGCTCGACGATGCTCTCCGTCGCCTCACGGAACTCGATGAGCGCGGCGCGAAGGTGGCCGAGATGCGCCTGTTCGGAGGAATGACCATCGACGAGATCGCCGAGGCACTGGGAGTCTCGAAGCGCACCGTCGACGGCGACTGGGCGGCTGCACGGCGCTGGCTCGCCCGTGAACTCGGCGACGACGAGAAGGGGAGCTAGTCCTCGGCCAGGATCCGATACAACCAGGCGCGCGCGAAGGCCCAGCGTCGCTCGACCGAGCGCCGCGAGATCTCGAGGATCGACGCCGCTTCCTCGCTGGTCAGTCCGGCGAAGAACTTGAGCCGGACCACCTCGGCGGCTTCCGGCGACTCCTCATCCAACCGTTCCATTGCCTCGTCGAGCATGATCAGTTCGTCGGGGTGATCGACCGCGACCCGTGCGGCCGACTCCCAGTCGACCCGCTCCCAATCCCCGCCGCGCTTCAGGCTCGCCTTGCGCCGGGCGCGCTCGACCAACACGTCGCGCATGGTGCGAGCCGCGATCCGCAGCAGGTGACTGCGGTTGCTCCAGCGATGCCCCTTCTTCCCGAAGCGGGTGTAGGCCTCGTTGGCGAGTTCGGTCGGCTGCAGGGAGTCGGCCCCGTACTGCCGCACGCGACGGCGTGCGATCACGCGCATCTCGTCGTAGACGGCGAGAAGGGTCTCGTCGTCGTCGAAGTTGGGCGGGCGTGGATCTTGGGACACGGGAGCCGATGGGATGAAGGGCGTGGATACGCCCTTCCAGCCTAGCCCGGATTCCTGCCGAGGACCACCGCGTGGAGCGGGGATGTGGTCGGGCGGGGTCGGGCCGGCCGGCATGGCTCCCATGAATGCCAGCCGGCCCGTGAAGACGGTGGCCTCTGCCGCCGTCCAAGAACCCTCGATCGTACCCAACGGAGGCGGTGTCCCATGGGATCTCCGGTTCTGCCACGGCATGCTCGACCGGAGACGAGCGCCGATCCGCAGCGGGGCACTCCTCTATGGAGTCTTCCGCAGACGGGCACCGGAATGTGCCACCCGAAATCCAGGAAACCGTGGATTTCGGCGCATTTGCCTGTTCGTTCGTAACAGCGTGAAGTGATCACACTGTTGTTCGTTCACAGCCCTTGGTTCTCGGCGAGGAAGGTGGGAAGGTCCGCGATCGAATCGAGCACCGTGGTCGGGTCGATGGGCTCGTCGAGGTCCGCTGCCCGGAACTTGCCGGTCCGGACCTGGATCGCCCGGAGCCCGGCCTCGAGTGCACCCCCGACATCGGAACGGATGTCGTCGCCCACCATGACCACGTTCGGCGGCGCGCGATCGACCGCGCTGCACCCCAGGTGGAAGAAGTCGGCGGCGGGCTTGCCGAGGATCTTCGCCGGTCGGCTGGTGGCCATTTCGAAGGCAGCGGCGAAGGGTCCGACATCGAGGCGCCATCCGTCGCGGGCACGCCAGTAGCGGGTGCCCCCGAGCGCGACCAGCGTGCGATCGGGAGCCTCGAGGAGCAGTCGGAGGATCCGGTTCATGGTGTCGTAGGTCCAGGCCTCGCGGAGGTCGCCGATCACCACCGCGCGCACGTCCTCTTCGCTCTGCTCGACGCCCCGGAAGTCCTCGCGCGCGGTCTCCGGAACGAACAGGGCCGCCGGTTCGCGTTCCTGTTCGCGGAGCCACCGCGAGGCGGCGACCATGGGGTTCAGGATCTCGTCGTCGTCGATGTCGAAACCACCATCGCGGAGCTGACGCGCGAGCACCGCGCGCGAGCGCGACGTGGTGTTCGTGACCAGCCGGAGGGGGTGACCGGCTGCCCGCAGCGCGCGGAGAGCCGCCGGTGCGCCGTCGACGGGCTCGGATCCGGAGGTGAGCACACCGTCGATGTCGAGCAGCAGACCGGGCAGGGGGTGAGGCATGCGGACCTCCGGGGGGCGGTGTGGGCGGATCATGGCTCGGACGGGCCACAGGCGCTAGGGTCGTCGGACGCAGGCTCGCGATCAACCCTTCGGAGGTGTGCTGCGATGAAGGCCATGCTCCTCGAGCGGATCGTTTCGATCGCCGACGACCCCCGGCCGCTGACCGCGGCCGAAGTGGCCGATCCCGTCCCCGGTCCGGGCGACGTTCTCGTGGCGGTGTCGACCTGCGGGGTCTGTCACACCGAGCTCGACGAGATCGAGGGACGGACACCGCCCCTCCGGCTGCCGGTCGTTCCCGGTCATCAGGTCGTGGGCCGGGTCGTGTCGGTCGGCGACGACGTTCGGGGTGTGGCGGTGGGCGAACGCGTCGGCGTGGCCTGGATCTTCTCGGCGTGTGGCACCTGTGCCCGGTGTCGTGCCGGCCTCGAGAACCTGTGCGTCGCCTTCCGTGCGACCGGACGTGACGCCCACGGTGGGTACGCCGAGCTCATGACCGCGCCCGCTGCTTTCGTCCACTCGATTCCCGCCGCGTTCGACGATGTGCACGCGGCCCCATTGCTGTGCGCCGGCGCGATCGGACACCGAGCCCTCGCGCTGACCGGCTTGCACGACGGCCAGCGGCTGGGCTTGACCGGCTTCGGTGCGTCGGGGCACCTGGTGCTGGAGCTGGCGCGCGCCTGCTTTCCCGGCAGCGAGATCTTCGTCTTCGCCCGCGGCCGGGCGAGCCGCGCCTTCGCTCGCGAGCTCGGCGCCGACTGGGTCGGTGGGACCGAGGACGCGCCGCCGCTGCCCCTGCACGCGATCATCGACACGACTCCGGCGTGGACCCCCGTCGTCGCGGCCCTGGCGGCGCTCGAGCCGGGCGGCCGGCTGGTGATCAACGCCATCCGCAAGGAGTCGACCGACGCCGCGCGGCTGGCCGGCCTGGACTACGCCGAACACCTGTGGATGGAGAAAGAGATCAAGAGCGTGGCAAACGTCACGCGCGACGACGTACGCTCTTTCCTCGAGGTGGCCGCACGGTCGGGGATCCGCTCCGAGGTCCGCACCTATCCTCTCGACCAGGCCAACCGCGCGTTGGTGGAGCTGCGCCGAGGTGGAGGTCGCGGCGCGAAGGTGCTCCGAATCGGCTCGTCACACGTCACCCCTGGTGGGGGTAGTCCGAGTACAGGCCTCTCCCGGAGGTGAGGCGTTCCCCTTTTTCCGGAGGCACCATGCGCTCCCTGTTGCTCGTAGTCCTGATCCTGTCCGCCGAGATCGCGGTGGCCGTCCCCCCCGACGGGGTCCAGCAGATCCTGCCCCGCGGTCGCATCGCCGCCGTGTTCGAGCCGTCGTTCGTGCCCGCGGACGAGGCCGAGATTCCCGACGACGCCTGGGTCCTCGGGGTCGTCGTCGACGGCGAGGCCCGCGCCTACAGCCTGAACCTGTTGAATCGCCACGAAGTGGTGAACGACCGCGTCGGCGATCGCCCGATCGCCGCGGTGTGGTGACCGCTGGCCAATACGGCCGTCGTGTACGACCGCAGATTCGAAGATCGTGAACTGGATTTCGAGGCCTCCGGCGCACTCGAGGGAGCGTCGCTCGTGATGCGCGACGTCCAGACGGACAGCTGGTGGTCGCTGATGAGCTCGAGCGCCATCGGTGGTGAGATGGAAGGGGCCGAGGTCACGGAACTGCCGGTGAGCGAAAAGATGCGATGGGACGCATGGCGTGCTGAGCATCCCGACACGCAGGTATTGAGCGTGCAGGGTCAGGAGCACGTCTCGAACAATCCCTACGGCAACTACATCGAGGGCGACGGAACCTTCCGCGACCTCGAGGTGTCCGACACCCGCCTGCCGGCGAAGGAGCCGGTGTACGCGTTCTGGTGGGAGGGACAGCCGATCGTGGTCACCCATTCGTCGGTGGAGGGTGGGCGGATCGTGGAGCGCGGCGACGTGGCTCTCGTGTTCCACCGTCCACCAGGCGCATCGGTGTTCGCGTCGACACGTGTGGCGGCAGTTCCCGTGGACGCCGCCGAGGACGCGGCGACGGCCCTGGACGCGGTCGACGACGGTTCGGTCGAAACCGTTCGTCCGATCGAGGGCTTCGACACGTACTGGTACACCTGGGTCCATGTGAACGAGGACAGCGAGGTGTGGTGAGGCTTCGTCCGAGGGCCCGCTCGCGCCGTGCCCTCGGCGTCGTCCGATATGATGCAACTGCAACGCAGATGCCCTGAATCGCGGCTGCTAGCCTGAAGCAAAGATCCCGCGGTGAGCGCGGGACCGGGTCTCAGCGCTGGGAGGCGATCCATGCGTCGGGCGAATGTCGGCCGCGCCGGATTCTCGTGCGCGGCCGTCGTCCTGTTCCTCTTCTGTCTCGCGACCCTTCCTGCCCACGCCCAGTACCCTCCTCCCGACAGCTATCCCGCCGAACTCGACCACGTGGAGATCCTGTTCGCGGACGATACGCACATCCGGCTGCGTGATGGCGTGGTGACCGATCTGGATGCTCCGCCGGGCGATCCGGGCCTCGTGCAGCTGATCGACGACGCGCTCATGATGCTCGAGCTGGACTTCCGGGAGTGGAGCCGGCTGGAAACCTCGGTGCCCGAGGCGACGCTCGACATCTGGGAACTGGAAGGCGAACTCGCCAGCGGCGAGGACGTGTACAACCTGAACAACGTGTTCCGGCTGCGTTTCGGCAGTCCGCTCAGCACCGCATGGGACGTCGGCCTCGTGCTCGAGGAGCTCCCCTTCGTGATCGCTGCGCGTCCCGTTCCCCTGCCGCCGGAACTTCCGGCGCCGGATCTGCAGTCGAGCCAGGGCTATCTGCAGCCGTCGACGTCGACACCCGCCGGCATCGATGCTCTGCACGCCTGGAGCCGAGCCGGTGGCGACGGCACGGGCATCACGATCTGCGATCTCGAGTACAGCTGGAACACCGCGCACGTCGACCTGTCGCAGCTCGCGAGCGCGCAGATCAACTCGAACGTGGTCGATCCCTTCAACGACACGCGGCACGGGACGGCCGTGGCCGGCGTTCTGGCGGCCGACGCGAACGGAAGCGGCGTCACGGGGATCGCGTTCGGCGCACAGTTGCTCACCTGCGGGACCAACTATGGTCTCCCGGCCTCGTGGAATCCCGGTGGCGCCATGATCGTCGCGCTGAACAGTCTCTCCGCCGACGACATCATCCTGATCGAACAACAGTGGTCCTACACGGGAAACACGCTCAACTACGTCCCGGTGGAGTGGTACACCAGTACGCAACCGTACGCCCAGACCTTCAACAGTGTGTACGCAGCGATCCAGAACGCGGTCACGAACGGTGTCCACGTGGTCGAGGCCGGTGGCAACGGTGGCGTGGACACCGGAACCCTGGCCTGGCTCGGCGACAGCGGCGCGATCGTCGTCGGTGCCGGCGGTGCTTACACCGGGGGCACGCATCCGAACGGCGACCGGCAACGCCTGGGGTTCTCGAGCTACGGCCCACGCTTCGACCTGCAGGGCTGGGGCGAGGACGTCGCGACCTGTGCCTACGGCGATCTCCACAACGGCGGCACGAACGACGACTATACCGCCGTCTTCGACGGAACGAGCGCGGCGTCGCCGGTCGTGGCCGGAGCGATGGCCTGCGTTCTCGGGTGGTACCGGTCGAACGTGGGAGGCACGTTGTCGCCGGCGCTGCTGCGGCAGACCTTGATCAACACGGGCACGCCGCAGGTGATTCCTCCCGCTGGCCACATCGGCCCGCGGCCCGACGTGAAGGCCGCGATCTCGTCGCTGCAGGTCCAACCCTGGGTCGATGCCACGAGCGGACCACTCGCCCAGGCCGGGAACAGCATGGCCGTGGCCTGGGCCGACTTCGACGGTGACGGGGACGACGATCTCTACCTGACCCAGGACGGTGCGCCGAACGTGTTGTTCGCGAACCAGTCGGGAACGTGGACGGTGGTCGCTGCGCCGGCCACGCAGGACACGGGACCGAACCACGGAGCCGTGTGGGGTGACTACGACGCCGATGGCGATCCCGACCTGTACCTGGTCGATCACGGCGTTCCGAATCGACTGGTCCGTAACGACCATCCGCTGGGCTTCGCCGACGTGTCGCTGCCCCCGATCGACGACCCCGGTACGGGCAGTTCGGCCTCGTGGGTCGACGCCGACGGAGACGGCTACCTCGAACTAGCGCTGGCGCAGGCCGTCGGGATGCCGAACGCGCTGTACGACTGGAGCGCGCCGTTGAACTTCGTCGACGTCAGCCCTCCAGCGGTGTTCGACCCGGGCGACCAGGTCGCCGTGATCTGGTGCGATGTCGACCTCGACGGGGACCAGGACGCGTACCTGACCTCGGCGAGTGGTCAGCCGAACCGCTTGTGCCGCAACGACGGCGGTCTGTTCTTCGCGAACGTCGCCCAGCCTCCGATCGACACCATCGGCAACAGTTTCGGTGCCGCCTTCGGTGACTACGACAACGACGGCGACTTCGACCTCTTCGTGGTCAACTACGGACAGAGCAACCAGCTCTTCCGCAACGACGGGCCGGGAGTGTGGATCGACGTGTCGTCGGGGCCGATCCCGGCCGGTGGCCTGAGCTGGAACGTGGCGTGGGCCGACTACGACAACGACGCCGACCTCGACTGCTACGTCACCCAGCAAGGCCCGAATCAGTTGCTGCGCAACGACGGAGGCGGCGTGTTCACCGACGTCGCCACCGGCCCCCTCGCCGACACGAACGACACGCGGGGTGCGGCATGGGCCGACTATGACAACGATGGCGAGCTCGATCTGTACCTGGCCAATCACGGCACGGGCAACGTCCTCGTGCGCAACGACCTGAACACCGGCAACCACTGGATCCAGCTCGAGGTCCGGAGTCCGCAGTACGGACTCGCGGTCGGGAGCACGCGGGTGGAGTGCCACGCCGCCGGCCTGGTGCAGGTCCGGGAGGTCGGTGCGGGTTCCGGCTATCTCGGTCAGAACTCGCACGTCGTGCACTTCGGGTTGGGTCCGGTGGCCTCGGTCGACAGCCTGGTCGTGCACGCGGCGACGGGAGCGCATGCGCGGCTGGTCGCGCCTGCGATCGATACCCGTCACACGCTCGGCCTCCCCGTGGTCACGGCCGTGGGCGACGGTCCTCCGCGGCCCGAGCGTCTCGCGCTGCGTGCACCGTCTCCGAATCCCTTCAACCCCCGGACGACGATCCGCTTCGAACTCCCCGCGCCGGCCTCGGTCGACCTGTGGATCGTCGACCTCCGGGGCCGCACGGTGCGGTCGTTGATCCGCGGACAGGGCTTCGAGGCCGGCGTCGTCGAGCGTGTCTGGGACGGTCGTGACGAAGCCGGCCGTCCGGTCGCCTCGGGGAACTACGTGATCGTGCTCGAGGTGGGCATCGAGCGCCTCACCCGCCGCGCGACGCTGGTGCGCTGAACGAACGAGGCCTCCGACCGACGTCGGAGGCCTCGTCGCAATCCGCCCACGGGCACCATCACGGCAGATTGATCAACTGCCGCTCCACGGTGAAGTACACTTCGATCGACGTGTTCCTGAACTGGTCGTCGGTGGTCGTGTAGAACATGGTGAACGTGTGCGGGTTGTTCTCGAAGGCAAAGGGGAAGTCGAAGGTCTTCTCTCCCGACCAACTGCCGCGGCCCGTCTCGGGGTTGCCGAAGTCGGCCAGGTAGAATTCGAGTTGGCTCTCGGGGGTGGCGTTGAACTCGAAGATCGCCGTTTCGCCGATGTCCTCGAGCTCGTTCCGTTCGAACCGCCGGCCGGAGACGTGGAGCAACCAGAAGTTGTCGTCGTCGGCGCTGACCTGCGACTCGATGTCGAAGGTCTGCTCGTCCTCACCGCCGTTGATGATCTCGATCCGATCGAGGCTCACGGTGAACCGCAGATCGTTGAAGCGCTCACAGGTCTCGATCGAGTACTTGGTCGCGTCCCCGATCACGGCGGGCCGACGGTTCTTCAGGTCGTTGATGCGGTAGCTCAACGGTACCGCGGTGGTGGAGGGCACCGGTCGCAGGAAGCCCGAATAGTCTCCGCTCTTGACGATGTCGCGTAGGGTGCTGGTGGCGTCCTCCTGGGTGCCGCCGAAGACCTGGACCTCGATCGTGGAGTTCGACACGAGCTGGCGCTGACGTTGGGTCAGGTCCGCACTGCCCGAGTAGGCACCGTAGGAGGCCTCGAGGGAGGCGCGCAGCTCGGTGGCGGTCTCCGCCTCGGTGCTGGTCGCCGTGTAGATCAACATGCGGCCGTAGGTGACCGACTGCACGTAGCAGGGCTGGTTCGACGGCCCCATGGTGCCCAGTCGTACCTGAACGTCGAAGTCGGCCTGCGTGACGCTTTCGTGGAAGAAGTCGGCGGGTTCGGCCAGGGCGTCGTCGGCGAACGAGATCGTGTACATGGGCTGGAAGAGCTTCACCACGACCGTCTTCGACTGGCTCTGGCTGCTCTGGCGGATCGAGGATCCGACCGATCCGCTGGCCAGCACACCGCTGTACTTCAAGCTGATCCCGGCATCGAGCATCGCCTGCTCGAAGGACCAGGCTTCGGTCGCCCGGAAGCTGATGTCGGCGGGGACCACGTCGAGCGCACCCAACCGTGTGTCGGCCTCGCGTTGGAGCGACGCGATCGCATCCTGGAGAGTGGAGCTGTTGGGAGCAGCAACGTCGCGTGAGGGGTCTTCGAGCGCCAGGTTGACCGAGATCGACACCGGCGAGCGTTGCAACCCGATCACCGACAGCGATCCGTCGCGCACACCCCGGCCCTGCACCAGCATGCCGGGTTTGAGGGCCGTGGCATTGGCGCCCACCGCGACCAGGTTGTCGAAGTTCTTCTTCCGGTCGTACTCGACCGTTTCGCAGCGGACGTAGGACTGACCGTCGAAGTCCTCTTCGGCGTCGAGGACCTGGGGTTCCCCTTCGACGGCGGGCGGTGCCTCCCAGTCGGGCAGCTCGTCGACGAAGCGGTTCACGGTTTCCGGCGCGACGGGCTGGTCCGAACCATCGGGGCCGGTCGGATTGCCGTCGTCGCCTCCGCAGGCGGTCAACAGCAGCGCGAGACCGGCCCAGAGGCCGAGCGCGCCGGGGAATCGGCGTTCCATGGTGATCCTCGTATGTGGGGGAGTTCGGGCCCTCGGGGACGGGCTCACCCATCGATGCGGAATTCGGGCGAGGGGTGCGCAATGTCGACTGCGGCCAGGTCTTGCTCGTGGTCGATCGCGTACCGGAGGCCGCTGAACACCACCAGGTGGAAGGCCAGGCCCGTCAGTGCGGACCACTGCTCGAGATGGAACTGGAAGACCTGGCCGATCAGGAGGCTCACCAGCACCGAGGCCTGGAATCGGCGGAGCGCATCGAGGCGGCGGCCCCGGACGAGTGCATGGACTCCGGCCGCCACCAGCACCCCCGAGAGCGCCGAACTGGTGGCCAGTCCCCAGCCGCTGACCGTCCCCGGCAGGTCGTCGCCCAACGAGCCCGCCCCGTGCCACGCGTCGGCGAGCAGCGCTGCGACGTAGCCCAGCTTCACGACGAGCTGTCCGAGGAAGAACACGATCAATCCGCGCCCGAACCAGTGCGACCGCACGGTCCGGCGGTACAGGTCGAGAGCCCACAGCCGCACGCGACGGGTCCATCGCGGCCGATCGCTCGGGACGAGATCGATGCGCTCGAGGTGTTCGCGTAGCACGCGCGCCAGCGGATGTCCGCCGGAATGGTCCAGATTCTCGACGATCCGCGCCCGCTCGTGGGCATCCATGTCGTCGGCGAGCGCTTCGTCCAGGTCGCGCAGCGCCGTGGCCATGTGTTCCTCGGCCGTGGACGGCCGACGGACCTGCAGCGCGCGGGCGCCCAGGTACAGCAGCACCAACACCACGTAGATGATCGCCACCGCCGGCTGGAAGAAGTAGTCGTTGTCGTGCGTGAGGAATTTGCCGACCTCGTCGATGAAGGTGCCGAAGCCCAGCCCGCCGACGACGGCGGCGATCGGGCGCACCCGCCGGCCGACGAAGGTCAACAGCAGCACGAGGGCCACCAGCATCAACAGACCACCCCACAGGACGTGGGCGACGTGCAACGCGTCGCCGCCCACGGTGGGATAGCCGGTCAGCTCCAGGTAGCCACGGATTCCGAGCACCGCCGTGATCGCCGACACCAGAGAGAGATCGGTCCAGGCACCGGCGTCGAGATCGCGCAACCAGCGCGCGCGGCGGCGTCGGGATCGGGTCACGTCAGCTCAGCAGTTCGTGGAACTGCTTCAACCAGGCGGGGTGCGCGGGCCACGCCGGGGCGGTCACCAGGTTGCCGTCGGTCACCGCCTCGGTCACCTCGATGTCGGCGTACTCGCCCCCGGCCAGCTTCACCTCGGGTGCGCAGGCCGGATAGGCCGAGCAGGTGCGACCGTCGAGCACGCCGGCCGCGGCCAGGATCTGTGCCGCGTGGCAGATCGCGGCCACGGGTTCGTTCTTCTCGAAGAAGTGCTGCACGGATGCGATCACCTGCTCGTCCAGACGCAGGTACTCCGGTGCCCGGCCGCCCGGTAGCACCAGTGCGTCGTAGTCGTCGAGGTCGATGTCGTCGAAGGTGGCGCTGAGCGCGAAGTCGTGGCCGCGCTTCTCGGAATAGGTCTGATCGCCTTCGAAGTCGTGGATGGCGGTCGGCACGGTGTCGCCGGCCTTCTTGCCAGGACACACGGCGTGGACGGTGTGTCCCATGGCCTGCAGGGCCTGGAAGGGGACCATGGTCTCGTAATCCTCGGTGAAGTCCCCGGTGATCATCAGGATGGTCCTGGACACGGTCGCTCCTCCTGGGTCGGCGGTTCGAGGGACTGGACGGATGTGCTTCCCATCTTCAGGATATCACGGACGGGTGGGAGGTCCCGGCAATCGGGAGATTCCCCAGGCCCGCGTCACGAACATCCCCGCCCCGATTCCCGGATCGATCGATTAGGGTGATCAAGTATGAACACGGTATTCGAAGGCTGGATCCAGGAACTGGCATGGCTCGAGGGCGAGGTTCTGGGCAACGTCGCCTGGGCCTGGTGTGGCGCGATCCTCAGCGTGCTGTTGGTGTGGGTCCTCGGACGTCTCGTTCGCTGGAGTCTGCGACGAGCCGTCGGTTCGGAGCGCGAGTCACGGCTCTCGTCCGTGTTCCTCCTGGGCCGCGCGTTCCTCGATTCCACACGTAACTGGTTCCTGATCCTGATCGGGCTGGTCGTGGCGCGCCCCTGGCTCCAGCTCTCCGGCGGCGTCGATCGCGTCTGGACGATCGTCGTCACGGTCGGAATCGCCGTACAGGTCGGACTGTGGGCCAGTGCCATGCTCCGCACCTGGCTCGACCGCGTGGTCTCGGCCCGTGCCGCTGAGGATCCGGCCCAGCGGACGTCGTTCTCCGTGCTCCAGTTCCTGGGGCTGCTGATCGTCTGGTCGGCGGTTCTGCTGCTCGCGCTCGACAACGTCGGCGTGAACGTCTCCGCCCTCGTGGCCGGGTTCGGCATCGGCGGCATTGCGGTGGCGCTGGCTGCGCAGAACGTCCTGGGTGATCTGTTCGCATCGTTGTCGATCATCCTCGACCGGCCCTTCGAGGTCGGCGACTTCGTGATCGTGGGCGACTTCCTGGGCGTGGTCGAGAAGATCGGATTGAAGACGACGCGGGTGAGCAGTCTGGGCGGCGAGCAGATCATCTTCGGGAACACCGATCTGCTCGCGAGTCGGATCCGCAACTACAAGCGCATGGAGCGCCGCCGCGTGGCCTTCTCGATCGACGTGGTGCACGGCACACCCACCGACCAGCTCCGCGAGATTCCGGAGATCGCCAGGCAGGGGGTCGACGCGCAGGAGAACACCACCTTCGACCGCGCGCATCTCAAGGACATACTGCCCACGGCGCTGCGCTACGAGTTCGTCTACTACATCGGAACGAACGACTACAACGTGTACATGGACATCCAGCAGGCGATCAATCTGCACATCCTCACCGAACTCGAGGATCGCGGAATCCACCTGGCGCATCCGACGTACACGGTGCATCTGGATGGACGATCGGAGGTCGGCGCCGAGACGGAGGCTGCCGGCGGACTCTCCGACGGATCCTGATCAGCGGAACCAGAACACCAGACCCGCCGTCACCACCAGCAACGCCGCTCCCTGCACGCGATAGTCCTCCCACCACGGCCGCGTGTGCGCGGTGGCGGCGTCCTGTTTCCAGGTCTCGCGCGTCCAGACGATACCGTCGACCGTCGCCGGGTCGGGCGAGGGCGTACGGAGGCTGACCACGACCAGCACGATCGACGACACCGCGAACAAGAGAGGCGCGGCGTAGAGGAAGTGCAGTCCCAGGCTCTGGTCGATCACGTTCCACCAGAACAGGATCCCGCCGGCCAGCAGACCGACCACCAGCGCCGCCACGCCCCCGGTGGCGTTCGCGCGCCGCCAGAACATGCCCACCAGGAAGAGCGCGACCACCGGTGGCACGGTGTAGGCCAGCGTGGCCTGCAGATAGCGGAACAACGACGGAAAGCGCTCGATCTGCGGCGCCCAGGCGACCGCGAGCAGCATGAACAGCAGGGTGACGCCCTGGCCCACGCGCTTGAGCTGGTGCGCGGTGAGGTCGGGTCGGCGACGCCGGACGAAGTCCATGGTCACCAGCGTCGACGCCGAGTTCAGCGTCGAGTCGATCTGCGACATCAGCGCGGCCGCGAAGCCCGCGAACACCAGACCGAGCAGTCCCGACGGCAGCAGTTCGAACATCAACGTGGGGTAGACGCGGTCGGGCGTGTCGCTCAGCTCCGGGAACAGCAGGATCGCCACCGTGCCCGGCAGGACCATCACGAAGAGCGTCGGCAGCTTGAGCAGTCCGGCGAACAGGCTTCCCCACCGCGCGTGGTCGGCGTCGCGCGCGGCCAGCACGCGCTGGGCCATGAACTGGTTCGTGCACCAGAAGTAGAAGCCCAGCAACGACACACCGAGCAGCAGCCCCGGCCAGGGCATGGCGGGGTCGTCGGCGGGCCGGATCAGGCTGAGCTTCTCGTCGGGCACCGCGGTCATCACGGCGTCCCAGCCCCCCGCACGATCGAGGGCGACGATCGAGATCACGATCGAGCCGACCATGAGCAGAACGCCCTGCAGGGCGTCGGTCCAGATCACCGCGGTCAGGCCGGCGGCCGCGGTGTACAGGCCGGCCAGCACGGCCAGGGCCGCCACGAACTGCCAGAGTTCGACTTCGGGGAAGACCATTCCGAGGACGACGGCACCAGCGTACAGGCTCCCCGCCGTGTCGACGACGATGTTCAGGAACAACGTGAGCACCGCGAAGATCGAGCGCACGCGGCCGTCGTAGCGGCGCTCGAGGAACTCGGGCATGGTGAACACCCGGGACCGAATGACCGTCGGCAGCATGAACACCGCGTAGAAGCCCAGGACCAGTGCGGCCATCCACTCGTAGTTGAAGACCGAGATCCCGGTCGCGTAGGCGTCGCCGGCCAGACCGACCAGGGTGGTCGACGAGATGTTCGAGGCGAACAGACTGATCCCGACCAACGGCCAGATCAGCGTGCGGCCGGCCAGGAAGTAGCCCTCGGCCGTGTCCTCGCGACGGCGCGCGAGGAGCAGACCCTTTCCGACCACGACCGCCACGTAGGCGGCCATGATCACCAGGTCGAGCGTGGAGAAGTGGGGAGCGACCATGGGGGCGTTCTAGCAGGAAGCCCCGGGATCGCCAAGGGGCCGGCGCGCGGCCCGGTCGACCTCAGCCCGTGGCCGACAGGGGAGCAATCCGGCGTGCCTCGCGGGCCAGTTCGTGCCGCCGGAAGGCCGCCTCGACGAGCTGCCGCGTGAATCCCGCGTGCCCCGCCGGATCGTGTGCGAGACAGATGTCCGCACTCCCCGGCTCGTCAGGAGGGTAGTACACACCGCAGTTCGGGTTGATCTCGAGCATGAAGGGTCGCCCGTCGCGGTCCACACGGATGTCGCAGCGCCCGAAGCTCGCGCCGTCGAGAGCGGCGAAGAAGCGAGCCGACATCTCGCGAAGCTCGTCGGCCAGGCGCCGATCCTCGACCGGGAAGGAGGACAGCCCGTCGAAGTCCACCCACTTCAGGTCGGCGTGCTTGAAGTGCTCGCCATCGGGGAAGCGGTACTGGATCGGCGTGTAGGTGATCGGATCGTCCGGGTCGAGGTGGTTCTCGGCCACGAGCACGGTGCACTCGGTCCCCTCGACGTACTCTTCGATCAGCGCCCGCCCGTGCCGCGACATGATCTTGCGCGCCTGTCGCCGGAGGCCGGCTGGCGTCACGCAGCGCGACACGCGGCTCAGGTCGATGCTCGCGTGGCTGCTGTAGTGCTTGACGAACAGCGGGAAGCGCAGCGTCTCGGCCGCCCGCTCGACGTCGGCCTCGGTCGCGGCGAAGACGTGACGCGGAGTCGCGATCCCTTCGCGCCGGCAGGCGTCCTTCATCTGTTCGCGGGTGGGTTCGTAGAACTCCGACGTTGCCCCGGTGAAGGGGACGCCGGCGTCCTCGAGCGTCTGCACGACCTCGATGCCCGGCACGTCGTCCTCGTCCTCGGCCCCGTCGCACAGGTTGAAGAAGAGGTCGAAGCCCTCTTCGATCCGACGCGTGACCTGCTCGACCGACGTCTCCCTCTCCAGCACCGTGAGCGTCCACTCGGCGTCGGGGAGGAAGGGCCGTGGATCGCAGGGCCAATCGTCCTCGGGGAAGGGATCGGCGTCGAGGTCCTGTGTCGTCAACAAGCAGACTCGCATGGGCCGCATACTTGGGGCATGTGTGTGGTGCGTCAATGATGGAATGAGCGCGGCTTCCAGGGAATGAGCGCGGTTTGCAGGGAATGAACGCGGTTTGCAGGGAATGAACGCGCGGTCGGAGTCGCGAAGCGGCTGCGATCGGGAACGAAGAGATGTACGATGGGACGACTCTCGTGAGTTCGTCCCCCGAGGTCGCCATGCTCCGCAGAGACTTCCTCCGCCTCACTGCTGGCGCTGCCCTGGGGGCGAGCCTGGTCCCGTTCCCGGCGTTCGCGTCCACGTCCATGCTCCGACGCCGCATTCCGTCGACGGGCGAAGAGCTGCCCGTGGTCGGCTTCGGCACGTGGCAGACCTTCGACGTGGATCCCGGCGACGACGGCGCGATGGATCGTCTCGCAGGGGTGTTGCGCCTGCTGTTCGAACACGGCGGCCGCGTGATCGATTCGTCGCCGATGTACGGCCGGGCCGAGCGCGTGGTGGGCGAGCTGCTCTCCCGCGATGCCCTCGCCCGCGACGACGCCTTCCTCGCGACCAAGGTCTGGACCCGAGGCCGCGACGAGGGCGAGCGGCAGATCCACGCCTCGGCCGAGAAGATGAACGCCGGTGGCGCGCTCGATCTGGTGCAGATCCACAACCTGGTCGACTGGGCCACGCACCTGCGTACGCTGCGCTCGATGAAGGACGACGGCAGCGTTCGCTACGTCGGGCTGACCCACTACACCGACCGCGGCGTCGACCAGCTCGCCGAGGTGATCGCCACCGAGGACGGCATCGACTTCGTGCAGTGCGCCTACTCGCTCGGGGTGCGCAAGGCCGCCCGTGATCTCTTCCCGCTGTGCGCCGACCGCGGCGTCGCCGTGATCGTGAATCGCCCCTTCGAGGGCGGCGCGGCCTTCCGTGACACGCGCGATCACGACGTCCCGGAGTGGGCGTGCGAGGAGCTCGACGTGCGGACGTGGGCGCAGTTCTTTTTGAAGTTCGTCCTGGGCGATCCGCGCGTGACCTGCGTGATCCCCGGCACCGGCAAGGTCGAGCACGCGCGCGACAACGTGCGGGCGGGCTTCGGGCCGCTGCCGGACGCGGCGCAGCAGGCGCGGATGGTGGACGTCTGGGAACGGATGCGGTAGTCGAAGTGTGCTTCCGCGGCGGCAGTCGAGATGCCGGAAGTCTTCGGCGGCGGCTTCCGCGGCGGAAGTGATCGGGCCGTAAAGGGCCGTTTCCCGAGCCGACGAGGAGATCCGATCGTGACCGCATCCCGCGCCGCGCTGGTGACCGACTTCGACGGCACGATGACGTCGCGCGACGTCTACGAACTCGTCCTGGAGCGCTTCGGGCCGCCTCCGGGTCCGGACCCGTTCGAAGCGTATCGCGCCGGCGAGATCACCCACCTCGAGGCCATGCAGCGGATCTTCGAGCGGGCCGACGACGAGCAGGCGCTGCTCGACCTCCTGCCACGGGTCGGGTTGCAGCCGCGTCTGCGTGGGTTGGTCGAACGACTCGACACCGCCGGTTGGGACGTCGTCGTGGTCTCGGCCGGGTGCCGCTGGTACATCGACCGACTGCTCGGCGCCGCTGGCGTGGAGGTCGAGGTCCACAGCAATCCGGGGCACTTCGAGCCGGGACGGGGCCTCGTGATCGAGCGCCCCGACGGTGCCTTCGTCTCGGAATCGGTGGGCATCGACAAGGCCGCGGTCGTGCGCCACGTGCAGGCCACGCGCGCTCCCGTCGCCTTCGCGGGGGACGGCCTGGCCGATCTTCCCGCGGCACGCCTGGTTCCGGCGGAGCTGCGCTTCGCGCGGGGTGATCTTGCCGTGGCCGCCGCGGAGGAGGGACTGGCCGTCCGTCCCTTCGAATCATGGGCCGAGGTGGTCGAGGAGGTCCTGTCCACATGATCACGAGTCGCATTTCGATCCCGACGCTGGTGCGCATCAAGCCGGGTGCGCTGGAGCGCCTCGGCGTCTACCTCGACCGGCCGGGCTGGCACGCACCAGCGGTGTTCACCAGCGCCGGGATGATTCCGGAGATCCTGACCACGGTGCGGGCCGCCTTGGACGGAGCGGGCGTGCACCCCGTGGTCGACGAGGAGGTCGACGCCGCCTCGATGGACGCGGCCATGGCGGCGTTCACGGCGCTGCCGGCCGCCTGCGACGCGGTCGTCGGCATCGGCGGCGGCCGCGCGCTCGACGTGGCGAAGTACGTGGCGTTCCTCGCGCGCAAAGCCTATGTGGCCGTGCCCACGTCGCTGTCGAACGACGGCTTCTCGAGCCCGGGCGCTAGCCTCACGGTGGAGGGCGCGCGGCGGTCGCTGCCCAGCGCGCTCCCCTACGGCGTGGTCGTCGACACCACCGTGTGCGGGCAGGCTCCGACGCCGCTGTGGCATTCCGGTGTGGGCGACCTGGTCTCGAAGATCACGGCGGTCCACGACTGGAAGCTGGCCTTCCACGCGGTCGGCACGCCCGTCAACGATCTCGCCGCGCTGCTCTCCGACGCCACCGTCCACCAGTTCACCGCGAGTCCGACCCGCGACGACGAAGGCATGCGACTGCTCGCGACCGCGCTCATGCTCAACGGCATCGCCATGGAGATCTGCGGGTCGTCGCGACCGGCCAGCGGGAGTGAACACCTGATCAGCCACGCGCTGGACGAGCTCACCCCGGGGCAGCACCTGCACGGCATCCAGGTGGGCGTGGCCACCTACATGGTCAGCCGTCTCCAGGGCCAGGGAACCGACCGGATCGCGACGGTCCTGGACCGCACCGGTTTCTGGGACACCGTGCGGTCCCGTCCCTTCGATCGTGAGACCTGGCTCGAAGCGGTGCGCCGGGCGCCCTCGATCAAGCCCGGCTATCACACGATCCTCGACCAGGTCGACGCACCGGCCGAGGTGGCGCGGATGCTCGATTCCGACGAGCGTCTGGAGGGGTGCGTGGTGTGATCCGGGGTCTCGCCGGGCGCCAGCATGGATCGACGCGCTTGCTCGGCCCCTGCCCGCCGTGGTACCGACTCGGGGGCGGTCTGCGTCATCCTCCGGAGCTTCCGGACCGTCGACCTCCCCCTCGCACCGCTGGAACCACCGATGTCCGCCCGTTTCGAGGAACTCGACTTCCGGTCCACGGTCCTCGGCGATCTGGTCCTGATCCGCAGACGATCTCCGTCGCTGAACGGGCAGACCGTCTACGAGGTGAAGCTGGACGACGCCTTCTTGATGTCCAGCGTGGTCACCCACAGCGAGCGGGCGCTGGCCGACCTGCCCCTGGGCGTGTGGGGTGACGGTTCCTGTGAGGTCCTGATCGGGGGGCTGGGACTGGGGTGCACCGCCGCCGCCGTCCTGCGGCACGAGCGCGTTCGGCGCGTGGACGTCGTGGAGTACCTGGAGCCGGTGATCGACTGGCACCGTCGGCGTCTCGTGCCCGACGCCGAGACCCTGATGACCGACCCTCGTTGCCACCTGATCCACGACGATTTCTTCCGGCGCATGGCCTCCGTCGAACCGGCGCGGCGCTACGACCTGATCCTTCTGGACATCGATCACTCGCCGGTGTCCTGGCTGCAGGAGTCGCACCAGTCCTTCTATTCCGCGGAAGGGTTGCAGGGTCTCGTTGCCCACCTGAACCCCGGCGGGGTCTTCGGGTTGTGGTCGGCGGAGTCGCCGCCCCGCGAGCTGCTGGAGCGGCTCGACGGCTGCTTCGAGGTGGTCGAGGAGCACGAGATCCGCTACCACCATCCGATGTTCCACGAGGATCAGAGCGATACGGTCGTCGTGGCCCACTGAAGTCCGCGGATCGGGTAGGGTCGGTGGAGCGCTGCCGCAGATCACTCCCCCTCCGGCGATCACGACATGGTCACACTCTGCTCGGGACTCGCGATTCTTCTGCTCACGGCGTCGACGCTGGCCGCCGACCCCGCGCACGCCGAGCCGTCGTCCCGCTCTGCTCGCGTCGGGCTGGAACTGCAGGCCTATCCGGCGGGTCTGGTCCCGGGAATCCGGTGGGAGCAGCCGGTGCGGGACGACTGGGCCCTCGCGCTGCGACTCGGCTGGAATCTGACCGATCGCCGGGATTGGGGTGAACACGACGACGAGTCGGGCGACGGACCCGGTGGAGGGGTGGCGGTGCTGCGTCGCTTCGAGGCTTGGGGCTGGTCCTGGCGAGCCGGAGCGCGGGTCGACACGTGGTGGTTGGAGATCGACTGGCGGGACGACGCGACGTCGACGCTCGATACCCGCGAGGGACGAACGGAGATCGTGGTGGTGCAGCCCACCGTGGTCCTGGGTCTGGAAGTGGGGTCGTCGAGCGCCTGGACGGCGGAGGTGACGGCGGCGCTCGGTCAGGAGATCAACGTCGACACCGCCGGTGAAGAGGTGGGCGAAGGGCCGATCGGGCTGCTCGGGATCACGATCATGCGGTGAACGGACACGGCCGGGAGTCGAGCGCTTCCGCCGCGGAAGCGGGCGGTACGACCGGACTCGCCCTTGCCTCGCCTCGTCCCCTCGATTCGCCGCCCCCTCGAAACGAAGAAGGCCCGGCCACCGAACGGCGACCGGGCCTCCACGAACGAACGACGCAGCGCCGCTACTTCAACAGACTCATCTTCAACGCCGGGCCGGCGGGCGCACCGTCGACGAGGGTCCGGGCGTAGTACACGCCGCTGACGACGGGGCGACCGTTCTGGTCGTCGCCGCGCCAGGTCAGGCTGTGCTCGCCGGCGGTCAGGGTGCCCAGCTCGAAGCTGCGCACGCGACGACCGCTCACGTCGAAGATCGCCAGCTCGACCTCGCCGCCCTCGGGCAGGCGCAGTGAGATCTCGGTGGCGGGGTTGAAGGGGTTCGGCGCGTTGGCGAGCGACAATGTGCGCACGACGCCCGGCGCGGCGTCGAGGTCGCCGTTGAGCATGGCCATGGTGGCCTGCCCGGCATCGACGGTCCGCAAGCCCTCGCCCTCGACCACGATCCCCGGTCCGGATTCACCGCGCGCGGCGATGGGTCCGGAGGCCAGTTCGATCGAGGCCGGCATGGCGTCGGTCACGGCCAGCCGCACGCGGGCCAGCACGACGGAGCCGTCGTCCGACTTCAGCTCGGCCGCACCGGCGCCGACGACCAGGCCAGAGCCCTCGCTCAGGTCCAGGCTGCCGTTGCTCGCCTCGACCGACACCACGCGGACGTTGTCCGAGGTTTCGAGCGTGGCCTCCCACGCCGTGATCCCGCGACGGACGTCCTGGCCCCGGAGCACGACGTAGGCGTCGATCTCCTGGCCCGGCTCGAGCGCGCGGGAGCGGGTGCCGTCGGCGAACTCCACGCTCATGCGGGCGTCGGCCGTGGCCACCTGCGCTTCGCGGGTCACGGCGATGCAGCCGGCTCCGAAGGTCTCGGCGAAGCGGCCGACATCGGCGATGTTGTTCTGACCGTCCCATACGTAGTCGACCGCGTAGCTGTAGCCGCCGCTCAGCAGAGCGGCGAAGTCGCCCACGTCGACCAGGTCGACCAGCCCGTCACCGGTGAGGTCGGGACTGTTGAACAGGATGTCCAGACCGGTGCCGCCGGCGGCGTACTGGGTCTGCAGATCGATGCCGTCCACCACGAGGCCCTCGCCACTGGCCGAGCCGCCCCCGGCGCGCAGAGCGCCGCCGAAGGTGCTGCGACCGTTGACGTCGGTGTCGGCGTCGGCAGTCTGCGGATCGCACGCGATCAGGCTGCCCGCGCTCGAACCCAGCGTGAGGTTCACGGCGGGGTAGCCCACGACCGGATCGCCCGCGGCGTCGGCGACGTCCACGGTGATGGTCGCGTCGACGGTGGTCGGGGACTCGCCCGTGACACCGCTCCACAGCTGCGCCGCGTCCAGGCGGTCACCGCTGCCGTCGGGCGCGACCATGATCGAAACCTGACCGGGAGCCTGCGTGCCCACGGTGGCGATCGACGGGCCGGCCGCGCACGGCTCGCACACACCCTGCGACAGCGCGGGTGTGGCGATCAGCTCCCAGCTCACGATCGAGCCGGTGTCCGCGCCGGCGTTGTCCGACACGAACAGCGACCACGTTCCCTGGCTCGACTCGCCATTGAAGGCCGAGAGTGGCGAGGCCGGAGCCGCCGTGCCGCTGAACCAGGGGGTCGAACCACTGCACAGGTTCTCGAGCTGCTGCAGCGAGCTGTCGTCGAAGGTCACGTTCATGTTGTTGTCGCTGCAGCCGAAGCCGCTGGCCGGCTCGCCCGGACGGTCGAGCAGCGTGACCGTGGTCCCGGACGGGCTCTGCAGCTGGATGATCAGGTCACCGACCCAGGTGTGCTCGATCTGCACGTTCACGTCGACGTCGGTCAGCGTGACGTCCTCACCCACGGTGAAGTCGCTGCTGATCCCCGCGGGCGATCCGTCGGGAATGGCCAGCGGCAGACCGGCCGGCTCCTGCAGGTTGCCCACCGGCAGGTTGATCGGGAAGTCGAAGACGTTGCCCTGGTCGTCACTGATCGTGGCCAGGAAGTCGACCTCGCTGAAGCACGCGACGCTCGGGTCGATGGTGGCGACGAAGGACTCGACGTTCGACGACAGCTGGTCCTTCAGCGCGTCGGGGAACGTGGAGGCGGCCTGGGTGATGGTCACGCCCGGCGTGCTCGAGGTGAGCTCGCCCGACATGCCGGTCACGTCGCCGAAGCGGGCGACCACGGTCAGGTCGATGGTCACGGTCTCGCCGGGGGCGACGATGCCGTCGCTGGTCCCGTTGCAGTCCTCGACCGCGGTGAAGTTGCTGAGCTGCAGGATCCCGTCGTTCGAGATGAACGATCCCTGGACCTGCTCACCGCCCACGCCGTTCGGGTCGAGCCAGTCGCGCAGGCGCTCCGAGGCCGAGGCCCCGTCCCACGCGACGTCGAAGCGACCGTAGCAGTCGTACTCCTGGTTGCCGCAGGCAGCCAGACCGCCCGACAGGAAGCCCACGAGCAGCTGGTTGGCGGGATCCCAGATCCCCGAACCCGACGAACCGGGCTCGGTGGTGCCGTCCTCCCAGTTGTCCACGCGCCAGTGCGTGTCGGGGGTGAAGCCACCGATGCAGCTGGTCTGGATGGTCAGAGGATCGTCGTTGAAGCTGATCGCCTTCTCGTCGGTGCCGGGGTGGTGGATGGCCACCGAGCCCTGCGCGGGAACGCCGGAGCGGTCCCAGCCCGAGTAGAAGACATTGAACTCGGGCTGCGGCAGTTCGTCGAGCTCGACGAGCGCCATGTCGACGTCCTGACGCCGCGCGCGGAAGACCGCGCCGGTCTGGTTCTGGTCGAGCGAGCCGCCGCTCAGCAGGCCGCAAGAGGGCGACTCGAAGTTCCAGTAGACGGTCATCGACGCGGCGTTCGACGAACTCACGCCGCAGTGGTAGGCGGTCAGGAAGAAGGGGCGGAACGTGCCCTCGGCGTCGGTGACCATCTGGCCGGTGCAGATCGTCGAACCACCGAGCGAGTAGGTGGCCACCGACTGGATCTGGTCGCGCCAGGGATCGCCCTCGGGGCAGATCACGTCGTTGTTGCACGCGCCCTGCTTGTCGGGGTACAGGCCGAACATGTCGGTGTAGCCGTAGCCGACGTGCGTCAGCTCGAGACGCGGCTCGAACTTGGTCTGCGCGGGGACCTGCAGCTCGACCACGACCGCGTCGCCCGGCACCACGGGGACCCACAGCTGACCGTGGTCGGAGTTGTCCTCGTGGGTGTAGGGGCCCTCGTAGTAGTCATGGTCGGCGCTGATCACCCACAGCTTGGCTCCGTAGGGCAGCTGGTACTTCTCGAAGCCCAGGTTGATGTCGGTGGCGTCCTTGCCGACCACGGACATCCGCCACATCCGCGTGCCGTCGGGAAGGGTCTCCCACATGCCGTCGCTGCCCGGGCTCGAGAACACCGGGATCGGCTCGGCGTAGCGGAAGGTCTTCTCGCCGGATTCGTAACGGGCCTGGTCCTCGGACTCGAGCAGGCCGACGTCGGGGGTGTCGACGCGCAGCGCCGGTGCCCCGGGCAGGCCCGAGCCGGGGGGCGTGAAGGGGGCTTCACCGCGCCGGGCGAGGGCGTCGGTGCTGAACAGGGTCAGGACGAGCAGGGGGAGCAGGGTCGATGCGTAGACCGTGGATCGCCACGGCCGCCGTCGTTGGCAATGATGCATGGAATCCGTACCTGGGGTTCGGGCGAGAGAAGGTCCGTATGCGTGGGAGGACCTGCGATGGGTGCGCCGTCGAGCCGGCGAGAGGGCCGGGTCACGACCGGCTGTGGGCGCGAGAATTACCCGTCAGCGTAGCGCGAACCGGGTCTTGTTGTGAAGACGTGAGTCCATCGGGGCTGGTCGGCCGGCGAGTCGCTCTGGTACGCTCCCGGAACCGGCCGCATCCTTCGCACGCACCGAGGAGAGCCCGTGTCCTTTGTTCGCGCCGCTGCTGTTCACCTGTTCTTCGTCGTCTTCCTCGTGCCACGGCCTGCCGTGGCCGCGACCGAGGCCGATCTGATCCCGCGCGTGTGGAACGATGCACCGGTCCGGATCGAGGTCGACGGCCAGGCCGATGTCGAGCGCATCGAAGCGCTCGTTCCCGGTCGTTCCCCACTCGCATTCGATCGACCCGTGGGCGACACCGTGCGTCTGCGCGTCACCGAGACCGAGTTCGAGCGGCTGCGCGAGGCCGGTTTCGAGCCCGTGCGCGTGGAGGACCGCGAACGCGCCGGGCGGACCGAGGCCGAGCGAGTCTGGGCGTCACGCGCGGGCGCCGCGAAGCGCGTGCTCTCGTTCCCGTTGCAGACCTATCCGACCCACAGCGAGATCGGGGACTTCTTCGCCGATCTCGAGGCACAGTACCCCGACCTCGTACGGGCCTACACGTGGGGTCGTTCTGTCGATGGCCGCGAGTTGTGGGGGCTGGTGATCAGCGACCACCCCGACTCGAACGAGGCGGAGCCGGAGGTCCGGCTGGCCTCGGGTATCCACGGTGACGAGACCGTACAGATGGTGAATCTGCTGAACCTCGCCCATGAGCTGGTGACCAGCTACGGGCAGCCCCGCTCGGCGCGGCTCGACGCCATCGTCGAGGGTACGGAACTGCACATCCAGCCGTTGTTCAACCCCGACGGCTACGTGCGTGGGATCCGGACCAACGCCAACTGGGTGGACCTGAACCGGAACTTCCCGGAGCCGGCGGGGACGCATTCCGGGCAGCAACCCGAGGTCGCCGACTTCATCCAATACGGCCTGTCGAAGCAGTTCGTGATCAGTCTGATGGGCCACGGCGGGGCGCTCGTGGTGAACTACCCGTGGGACTACACCTACACCCGGGCTCCCGACGACGCGGCCCTGATCGAGTTGAGTCTGGAGTACTCGACCCGCAATCTGCCCATGTACAACGGCGCCTTCTCCCAGGGGATCACCAACGGTGCCGACTGGTACGTGATCACCGGCTCGTTGCAGGACTGGAGCTACGACCAGACCGATTGCATCGACCTCACCCTCGAGGTCTCGAACACCAAGTGGCCGAGCAGCAGCACATTGCTCGACTACTGGGACGACAACCGCGAGAGCCTGCTGGCCTTCGTCGAGAGCGCCCGCGCGGGGATCCACGGCGAGGTGACGAACGCGATCACCGGAGAACCGGTCGACGCCGTGATCAGCGTCGACGGCATCGACAAGCCGGTTTCGACCGACCCGGAGCGGGGCGACTTCTACAAGTTGCTGGCCGACGGCACGTACACGGTGCGCGTCGACGCGGCCGGCTACGAGCCGCGGACCTTTTTCAGCGTGTTCAACAGCTGGGGCGCCGAGAATCGACTCGACGTGGCCCTGACACCGGTGTCGACGGCGGCCCCCTCGACGCGGGTGGCGGCCAGCATCGACCGTGTGGCGCCGAATCCCTTCAATCCGCGGACGCAGATCGAGTTCGGTCTGGCCGAGCCGGGACCGGCGTCGCTGGTGGTGCTGGACGCGCGCGGTCGCCGGGTGCGGACACTGGTCGACGCCTCGTTGCCGGCCGGGGAGCACGCGGCCGTCTGGAACGGCGACGACGACACCGGAGCCACGGTCGGTGCGGGGGTCTACTACCTGCGGCTGACCGCGGCGGGAACGACCCGTTCGGCGCGGGTCACGCTGGTGCCCTGACCCCCTCCGGGCAGTTCCTGCACCGAGCCCACGAAGAACGAGGCGGGCCCGTCCGGGTCCGCCTCGCTCCGTTCCACTCGGTTCGGCTACGTGGGAACTAGAACCGCGACTTCACCGAACCCCAGCTGGCAGGCTCGGCATCGACGGCCGCGTCACAGGTGATCATCAGTTCGAAGTCACCGAAGGCTCCGCTGTTGAAGCCGTCGGGCACGATGTAGATCGTCTGGTCGGCGCCGGTGTCGTTGACCCACGACACGGTCTCGGGATCGTTGAAGAAGCCCTCGTCCACGCCGGCCAGGCAGCTGTTCTCGTCGTTGCAATCGGCGACGAGCCACAGAGCCGGATCCCAGTCGGTGGGCGTGAGCATCACGTCGATGCGGTCGCCGTCGGCCACGGTGACCTCGTAGAACACGTCGGGACCGTTGCCGCCGAAGTCCAGGCAGCTCTCGTCGAGGTCCTCGATGTCGTTCGCGGCGAGCGTGGTGGTGCCGGTGACGGTCGAGTTGCAGGCGACCGGCTCGGCGCGATCACAGGTGTCGTTGGCCGGCGGCTCCGGGCAGACACTGGAGCTGGCGGACAGCGCGTAGTCGCCGGTGCCGCTCGAGCTGAAGTGCTTCACGCGGAGGTAGTAGGTGCCGTCGGCCGGGATCTCGAAGTCCGAGATCAGCGAGAACAGCCCGGGGCCGCCGTCGTCGTCGAACTCGAGGAAGGCCGTGGGATCGGTGCAACCGGCGGTGTCGTAGATGTAGAGCTGGGTGTCGGTCGTGCTGAGTTCGCGCGAGTCCGTGGCGAAGGTGACGCAGTCACCCGCCATGCCCTCGAAGACGAACCAGTCCTCGTCGCCCGCGACGTCGATGCTGGCCGCGACGTCGTCGACGAAGAGATCGGCCGGGTCCGGCTGGGAGCAGTCGTCGTTCGGCTCGGTCTCGAAGACCGTGGCCGCCGTGCCCGCGATCGGGCTGACGTCCAGCGACCGGATGGTCTTGTTGACGTCGATCTTGTCGTCCTCGCTCGAAACGGCCATTGCGGGCGCCGCAACGGCCAGGACGCACGTGCTGATCAGCAGTCGTCTCACAAATGGATTCATGTTGTCTCCGGAAGTGTTCGGACGTGAGGACTCCAGGGGCGAGACTCCGGATCGATCGAAGGGGGGCGAGAGCGGATCGATCCGGACACGGCGACTGGCCTGCTTCGGTGCGTGACGAAGGTGTCGTGCCATACAGTCGCTGGAGTCCTCGTTGGGCCCGATCGATCCTAACGATTTCGCGTGGCCATTCCAAGCGCGTTGCTTTACGAAGTTCTTTCACTTCTGCCGGGTGTGTCTCATGGTTCGTGTACAGGGCTCGGTGTCGGACACGATGGCGGAGCGGACACAGTTCGGGGTCGTCCTGATCCTGCTCGCCGCCGTGAACGCCTCGGTCGCGGTCGGGCAGTTCGCGCTCGGGGTGGCGCTCGCCGTGTTCCTCGGGCGGTGGTGGGTCGGTGGTGTACGGCCTCCGCGCCTGGGGGTGGAGTTCGCGTCCCTCGCTCTGGCCGTCTGGGCACTGACGATGATCCCGCTGTCCGAAGAGCCCGTCCGGTCGGTCGTCTCGTACCGGCGCTTCTACCTGTTCACCGCCATGTGGGTGGTGGCCCAGGTCGTGGTGGGCGAGCGTCGTCGGCAGTGGGCGGCGTGCGCGCTGCTCGGGGGAGCGGTCGCCGTGGCGGTCGCCGGCACCGGTTGGATGTGGACCGAGCACGGCACCCTGTTCGTCACCCGGGCCGTGTTCGTGTCGAACGCCATGACCAGCGCCGCGTTGTTGATGATCGCGGCGGTGGTGGGGGTGGCCTTCGTCGTCGTGTCGAGAGGCTGGAGGCAGTGGCTCGTCGGAGCGGCGGTGGTCGTCGTGATCCTGGGTCTGCTGCAGACCATGACCCGGAGCGCGCTCGCGGGACTCCTGGTCGGGAGCGCCGTCGTCGCGGTCGTGGCGTGTCCGCGTCGCGGTTGGTGGTGGGTCGTCGCGGGAGCGGCGGCCGTCGTGCTCGTGCTGACCACCGGTGAGCACTTCGTCCCCGAGCGTCTCTGGCAGCGGATCGCCCCGGAAACGCTGATCGAGGGTCGCAACGCCCAGGCGCGGTTCGACATGTGGCGGGCCGGCCTGCGGATGATCGCCGAGCACCCCTGGACAGGGGTCGGCGACGTCTCGCTGGGCGAACTCTCCGAACCCTACTACGATCCCGAACCCCAGAGGCTCCACGGGCACATGCACAACAACCTGGTGCAGGTCGCCGTGATCTGGGGCCTGCCCGGCCTGGCGTTCTTCCTGGCGTTGTTCGCGGCCCAGTTGTGGGCCCCGTGGTCGCGGTGGCGGTCGGCGCAGCGGGTCGGACTCGTGTGGGCCTCCGGCTGGAGTCTGGGTGCCCTCGGAGCCGTCGTGGCCTTCTTCGTGGCCGGGTTCACGGAGTGGTACTTCGGTGATGCCGAGCCCCTGCTGATGGTCATGGCGATCATCGGTCTGGGGGCCGCTCCTCTCGACGGAGACGAACGCACGTGAACGAGCACGCCTGCCTGATCGACGGGACGGCCTATTTGTTCCGTGGCTACTACTCGGTGCGGCCGGTGCACGCGGCCGATGGCACCCCGGTGAACGCGGTACTGGGTCTGGGCAACGCCCTGGCGCGTCTGCTGCGCGACCGGGATCCCTCGCACGTGGCGGTGGCCTTCGACGCCGGTCGTTACACCTTCCGGCACCGCATCGATCCCGCGTACAAGGCCAATCGTGGGGACCCGCCCGAGGATCTGGTTCCCCAGTTCGCCCTGGCCCAGCAGCTGACCGAAGCCATGGGGCTGGCCACGATCGGTGTTCCCGACTTCGAGGCCGACGACGTCCTGGCGACGCTCACGACCATCAGTCGCGAGTCGGCGCTCGACGTCGTCCTGGTCTCCGGCGACAAGGACCTGGGCCAGCTGCTCGAACCTGGCGTGCGGTTGTTCGACCTGGCCAGGGCCATCGAGTTCGGGGCCGAGGACCTTCCCGCTCGCATGGGTGTGCGTGCGGATCAATTGGTCGATCTGCTCGCCCTCATGGGCGACAGCAGTGACAACATCCCCGGCGTGCGCGGCGTGGGACCGAAGGCCGCGTCTGCGCTGCTCGGGCACTTCGACTCGCTCGAGGCGATCTACGCTTCGCTGGACGAGGTCGAGACCCTGCCCGTGCGCGGGGCGCGCAGTCTGCGGCGTAAGCTCGAGGACTTCCGCGCCGACGCCGAGCGGAGCCGCGAGCTGGCCACCGTGCGCCGCGACGTGCCGCTGGGGCTCGAGGTCGACGACCTCCGCTGGGAGGGCGCCGACCCCGATGCGCTGGTCGAGTTCACTGCACGGTGGAGCCTGGGTGGGCTCGCCGACCGGGTGCGGTGGCTCGAGGACTAGGGGCGGGCAACGGGCCGGCCGGGCGATGGTCCGGAAGGGCCCGGGCGGGCGCCTGCCTGTATCGTGCGTCAGTCCAGGACCCGCGCGTCGATCTGACCGCCGCGGAAGCGGAACTCGTGGACGCCTTCGGCGCCGGTATCGGTGCGGCGCGCCTCGACACGGAACACGTACTCACCCGGCGGCAGTGGGATCGTGGCCCCCCGCGTCTGGACCGACGTGAACTCCTGGGTGACCTGCTCGAACAGCACGTCGACGTTCGAGGCATCGACGTTCTTGAAATAGCGGCCGCGGCCCTGCCGCGCGAGGGCCGTGAGTTCGGAGTCGTTGACTTCCGAGCCCAGACCCATGACGTGCAACTGGATCTCGGAGTGTTGCTCGAGCAGTGCCTCGACGTCGGCCTTGCCCACGGGTGGCGCGCCCGCCCACTCGTAGGAGCGCTGCGTGCCGATCGATCCCGTTCCGCTCAGATCGGAGTTGTCGAACCAGCTGTAGTTGTCGGCACCGTCGGAGAACACCACGACCAGGTGCTGATCGCGCGACGAGGCACCCGCGGCGGCCGCGTGGGCCGCACTGCTCTCGACCGCCGACTCCACCGCGGCGTACAGCTTGGTGAAGCCACCGGGCTCGGGCGCGGGAATGCGTTCGATGTCCGTTTCCAGCCAGTCGGAGTCGGTGGCGGTCTCGAGCGGGCGGAAGATGCGGTCGTTGAACCACACCAGTTCCCAGTCGAAGGATCCCGGCCGTTCCACGTACAGCGACTTGCCCTCGGCCGTGGTCCGCCGCGCCGATCCGAGCATCGGAGAGAAGGCGGACGGGGAGTGCTGCAGCATCGAGTAGCTGGCATCGAGCACGAGGGTCAGGTGGAGGTTCGAGGCGAGCGCCTCGGAATCCTCGTCGAGCAGACCCTCGACGTCGATCGGCCGCCCGTCGATCTGCAACTCGATCTCGAGGTCGTCGTCGCGGAGCGGTTCACGGTTTCCGTCGCGCGCGACGAACTGCACGACCAGCGTGGTCGTTCCGACCGTCGGATCGAACTGGATCTGTGGATCGCCGAACTCCTCGATCACGACCTGAGCGGCAGGATCCACCGGGGCGGTCGGTGAGCCGTCTTCGTCCTTCCCGCAACCGGAGAGAACCAGAGCGGTGGCGACCAGCACCAGGCCGCCACCCACGCGCGCACGACGGCACGCGGACGCAAAGCACTGCATGATGCGCATCCTCACTGCGGGGTGGTCTGGCGGGTCGTCAGGGTTCGATACCACGGCAGTGCCGTTTCGCACGACGCACCGTGGTCTTGGGCGGGGCCCGGGGAACGGTCCCGCGCGCTTCGGTTCGAGGGCGGGATTACCACAGCGCGGCCAGCGTGGCAAGCGCCCGCACCGCCGCGTGAACGGACGCCAGCAGTGCGCGCCACCACGGCGGCGGTGGTTCTGCCGATTCCCGCCCGGCCTCGGCCGTGCCGACCCCCTTCGTTCGGTCGTTCAGGTCCGGCACGGTCGGTCCCGGGTGAACTGTGGCGTCCCCCGCGGACGCGTCCCGAAGATGAGCTCGCCCACCCGCCGGTTGTGCCGCGCACAGAGCACCCGGAGGTTCTTCGCCTTGTGCGACCCACCCAACGCGAAGGGCCGGACGTGGTCGATCTGCAGATCGCGCGTGGCCGCACACCGCGTGCCGTCGCCGGCGACGTAGCTGCAGCGATGCCCGTCGCGCTCGAAGACCGCGGCGCGCGTGGCGGCCGGCACGTGGCGCGAGCGAGGACGGGGT
>DATFKK010000050.1 GCA_035268685.1 Candidatus Krumholzibacteriia bacterium
CTTCTCGCGCGCACGGAAGGCGCCGGTGGCCTCGACGACCACGTCGACGTCGTGGTCGGACCAGCGGATCGACGACGGGTCCTTCTCCGAACTCACCGCCACGCGTAGATCGCCCACGCGGAGCTGTCCGTCCTCGAGAGCGACGTCCGAGCCCAGACGCCCGTAGACGGTGTCGTAGCGCAACAGGTAGGCCAGGTCGTCGGCACCGACGAGGTCGTTGATCGCCACCACCGTGACGTCGTCGCGGTCGAGGGCCTGACGGAAGGCGGCGCGGCCGATGCGTCCGAAACCATTGATTCCCACACGTGTCTCGCTCATGACGACTCCTTTCCTGGTGGGGTTGGAGGCTAGACCCGACGGGACGCGCCGGGCGTTCGGGTCGATTCCGCTCGTGGGGGCGGGGGTCTGCCCCATCAGACCCAGCGCAGCGCCTTCAGGACCTGTCCGAGCAGCAGGGGCACCAGGCTGATGCCCAGGATCAGCCCCCAGGTCGACGGGTCGGGCGGGACGACGTCGAGCACCCGGGCCAGCACGGGCACGTGGGCGGCGGCCAGGAGCAGCCCCACGCACAGCACGAGCGCACCCCACACCCAGCGGTTGGTGGTCACGCGGTTGCGCCAGAGATCGGAGTCGGCCTCGCGCATGTTGAACACGTGCCACAGCCGCGCGAAGGCCACGGCCAGGAAGCTGACGGTGGTGGCCTCGGCGGGCGGCATGTCGAGCACGGTCAGGCAGAAGGCGAAGCCGCCGAGCACGGGGAGCCCGACCACGGCGCCGAGCACCGCCAGCGAGATCCAGTGCCGGCGGGTGAGGATCGGCTCGCCCGGAGCGCGGGGTGGGCCGTCCATCTCGTGGCCGCCGCCGGGGCCCACGCCGAGGGCCAGGGCGGGGAAGATGTCGTTGACCGCGTTGATGTAGAGGATCTGCAGGGGAAGCAGGGGCAGCGGCGCGCCGACCAGCGCGGCCAGGAGCACCATGAGGATCTCTCCGATGTTCCCCGAGATCATGTACACCACGAAGTTGCGGACGTTGTCGAAGATGATCCGGCCCTGTTCGATGGCCATGGCCACCGTGTCGAGGCGGTCGTCCTCGAGGATGATGTCGGCGGCATCGGCGGCGACGGGTTCACCGCGCTCTCCCATGGCGATTCCGATGTCGGCCTTCTCGAGGGCCGGAGCGTCGTTCACGCCGTCGCCGGTCATGCCGACGACCGATCCCGCCGACTGGTGCAGGGCGATCAGGTCGAGCTTCTGCTCGGGCGAGGCGCGGTGGAAGACCGTGGCGTCGAGCAGGCGCTCGCGGGTGGAGTCGTCGGCGTCGTCGGGACCGAGGATCTCGCTACCGGCCACGTCCTCGCGCTCGTCCTCGAGCAGCTCGAGGTCGCGGGCCACGGCGACAGCCGTCTCCTGCTGATCGCCGGTGATCATCACCACGCGGATCCCGGCGTGGCGGGCGGTCTCGATCGGTGCCCGCACCTCGTCGCGCACGGGGTCGAGCAGTCCGACCAGTCCGATCAGATCGAGATCGCGGTACACGTCGTCGGTGTCGGGATCGTCGAGATCGCGCCGGGCCAGGGCCAGGACGCGGCGGCCCTGCGAGGCCAGGCGGTGGTTCTCGTCGCGCCACCACTCGCGCGCCTCGTCGTCGAGTTCGCGGGAACCCTCGGCGGTCACCACGCGGGAGCACACCTCGAGCACCGCCTCGGGGGCGCCCTTGACGGCCGCGAAGTGAGCCTCGCCGGCGCGGTGGACGGTCGCCATCATCTTGATCGACGGATCGAAGGCGTGCTCGCGGACCTCTTCGTTCTCGGCGAGCAGGTCGTCCCGGGTGAGGCCGGCCTTGGCGCCGAGGACGAGAAGGGCGACCTCGGTCGGATCGCCCGTCGCCTCGCCGTCGTCGCCCAGGCTGGCATTCGTGCACAGCGTGCCCACGCGCAGGGCCTCGCGCAGCCGGTCGTCGTCGGGTTCGATCTCGTCGCCGTCGACGCGGAACTCCCCGCGGGTCGACAGACCGGTTCCGCCGATCTCGACGTGGCGGTCGTCGAGGCGCAGGTCGGTGGCGGTCATCAGGTTCTCAGTGAGCGTGCCCGTCTTGTCGGTGAGCAGCACGTTGGTCGAGCCCAGCGTCTGCACGGCTGACAGGCGGCGCACCAGGGCGTGGCGCTCGGCCATGCGATGCATGCCGCGGGCCAGGGCCAGGGTGGCCACGATCGGCAGACCCTCGGGGACGGCGGCCACGAAGAGGGCGACCGCGGTCTCGATCATGAACACCAGTTCCTTGCCGGCGAGCAGCCCGGCGCCGCCGGCGATCACCACCACGGCCACGATGCCCTGGACCAGGCGCGAGGCCAGCGCGTCCAGACGCTGGCTCAAGGGGTCCTCTTCGCTCTCGGCCTCCTTCACCAGCGAGGTCACGCCGCCGATCTCGGTCTGCATGCCGGTGGCCACGGCCACGCCGCGCCCGGATCCCTGCGTGATCGCGGTGCCCTTGTAGAGCATGCAGCTGCGTTCGGACAGCGGGGTCTCGGGCTCGACCGCATCGCGGTGCTTGCCCACGGGGACCGATTCGCCGGTGAGCGCGGACTCGTCGACCTGCAGGTTGTTCGCCTCGACCAGCCGGATGTCGGCGGTGACCACGTCGCCGGCCTCGACCAGCACGACGTCGCCGGGGACCAGGTCCTCGGCCTCGATCTCGTTCTGGTCGCCCTCGCGCAGCACGGTGGCGAAACGACGGTCGAGTTCCTGCAGCGCTTCCATCGAACGCAACGCCCGCAGCTCGGTGAGGAAGCCGATGCCGGCGTTGATCAGCATGGCCACGGCGATGGCCGCCGCGTCGATGGCGTTGCCGAACGCGGCCGACAGGACGACGGCGGCGAACAGCACGAGCATGATCAGGCTGCGGAACTGACGGACGAGGATCCCGAGGGTGCTCTCGTGCTCGACGTCGTGCAGCTGGTTCGGGCCGTGCTCCCGACGGCGTTCCTCGACGGCACGCGCGTCGAGCCCCTGCTCGGAGTCGACGTCGAAGGACGCGAGGACGTCGTCGACGTCCCTCTGCCAGGGAGGGGCGGCGGTGCGCTCGGCGGTGGTGTCCATGGGACAGGACGGTCGCAGGCACCGCACCCGACCGCGACCGGGGAGCGCCCGACCCGAGGGCGGGTCGTCGCACGACGGGCCCGGGTGTCGCCTCCGGACCGGCTCCTCGGGAGATCCCCCCTCGGACTTCCCGGTGTCGCGGGGCCATCCTGGGACTCCACCCCAGACCGGCCCGTCTCCGGGCCGAAACGGACCGAGACCGTGGACCTGCGTTCGTACTACGGCGATCCCCATGTGCGCCGGCGCATGCGGGAGTTCCTGGGTGGTCCCTCCGACGGCGAGGCGACCTGCGCGTACCTGTGCCGTTGCGACAGCGCCGACGGCGGCGTGCACCGGCACGGGTCGGAGCGGCTCGACGCGTTCCTCGAGGCGGGATGGGAGGTCGGCCGGTCGCTGTGGGACCACGAGGGGCTGATCGCGCACCTCGACATCGAGTACGTGAACTACGACTATCCCGGTGAGGCCATCAAGGACCCGCAGCGCGCGTTCCGGATCCAGCAGCCCCTGGTGGATGCCATCGAAGAGGTGCTGGCCGACTACGGCGTCTCCGCTCTGCACCTGCTCACCGGCCGCGGACACCACTTCGTGTGGCGCATCCCGTACGGCACGCCGGCGGCCTCCTCGCTCGTCGCCGTGGGCCGGATGCCGCGCCACATGGCCCTGACGAATGCGACGATCCGCTCGCCGCGGGGGGACCAACTCCCGGTGGAGGCGTGCCGGGGTCACGCCGGGCTGGGGCTGGTCATGGAGCGTCTTTCGCATCGCTTCGTGGAGAAGGCGGCGCCGAAGTGCGAGATCCCCGTCGAGTTGACCGACGTCCGGGTGGGTCCCGGAGAGCGGGGACGCGAAGGGCTGTCGATCGATCTCTCCGAGTACGGCGATCCGGTGCACACGCGCATGATCCGCCTGCCGTTCTCGGCCTACCTCAAGCCCTGGCTGAAGCCGGGGTTGTTCTCGCCCGATCAACACGCCGAACTGCCCCTGCTCTTCGCCGTACCCCAGCACGAGTTCGACACGCGGGCGGCGATCGACGTCATGCGGGATCCCGAGCGGGCCCGGGACCTGGCGCGGCGGGTGTCGGCCCGCATTCCCGACGGATCCGACGGAACCCGTCGACTGATCGAGGACTACCGCGACTCACCGCTGGCCCGGTTCCACGACTGGTACTACGACCACCAGCCCGAGGCGCCGGAGCGCTGGGCCGAGACCTACGACACGCTGGACCTCGACCGATTGCCACCCTGTGTGGCCGAATCGGTCCGGAGGCCGAACGACGTTCTTCTGCAACCGGCGGGGATCCGTCGCCTGGTGGCCACCCTGTGGGCCGACGGCTGGCATCCCCGCGACGTGGCCGGACTGATCCGCTCGAAGTACGAGCGCGACCACGGATGGGGCGGCCGCTGGTACTACTACGACGCCGCGACTCGTGCCGACTTCTACACCCGGCTCTTCGCGAGCTGGATCGCCGTCGGCAACGACGAACTCGTCGACTACAACTGCCAGTCGGAGAAGGAGAAGGGCCTGTGCGCGCGGCCCTTCGGGGATTGCGACCTCACCGACTGGCGACGGCGCGCGCTGGAGAGGAGATGGACATGAGCGACTGGCCGGTGGGTCTGTCGACGGGCTGCTTCTACGACCGGAGCATCTTCGACGTCCTCGAGCCCATCTACCACGGTGGATTCTCCATGCTGGAGATCTGTTCCGCCGAGAAGCACTTCGACTACCACGACCGCGACGCGCTCGAGTCCCTGGTGCGCAGACTCCGCGACCTGGATCTGGAGGCCTACTCCTTCCACGCGCCCTACGGACGGGACATCGACATCACGTCGCTCGACGACGAGCGGCGAGCCTACTCGCGTGAGGAGATCCTGCGATCGGCCGAGGCGGCCGCGCAGCTGAACGTGCGGTACTTCGTGATCCACCCCGGGCCGGAGATGTCCGAGGAGCCCCCGGCCGAGGAACGCCTGCACCGTCTGCGGAACGCGGCCTCGGTGCTCGACGTGGTGTCGCAGCGCTGCGCGCAGCTCGGGATCGGCTTCTGTCTCGAGAACATGTTGCCGCACCTGTTGTTCGGCAACGCCAGCGACATGCTGTGGATCCTGGGCGACATCCGGCGGGTCGAGGTCGGCGTGTGCCTCGACACCGGCCACGCGCACCTCGCGCGCGACATCACCGAGATCGTGCGCAAGTTCGCCGGGCACCTCCGCATGCTGCACGTCCACGACAACCGCGGCGACTACGACGACCACCTGCCGCCGGGCGAGGGCGAGATCGACTGGTTGCGTCTGGTGGGCGAGCTGCGGAGGATCCGCTTCGCGGGCGGGCTGGTGCTCGAGCTGTCCGGCGACCTCGACCTCGAACCCGACGAGATGCTCGCGCGTGCTCGCCACGCCCGGTGGTTCCTGCGCGACCTGTCGCGTCGGGTCGCGCTCTTCGGCACGACCGGCCAGGGTCCGCTGCAGAGCATGGACATCGAGGAGAAGGCCTGATCGGCGGGTGCGATCAGCGGCTCAGGATCGCCTTCTGGACCCGACTGCGGCCGTCGGCCTGCAGCCGCACGAAGTACACGCCACTGCCCAGACGACGTCGGCGGTCGTCGCGGCCGGACCAGTGCACCGTGTGGGTTCCGGCCACGACCGATCCTTCGTGCAGGCGGGCGACCTCGCGCCCGGCGAGGTCGTACACGGCCAACCGCACCTGCGTCGTCTCGCTCAGCGTGTAGCGGATCGTCGTCGAGCCGTCGAAGGGATTGGGGCGCAGGGGCCGCAGGTGGAAGCCCGTCTCGGGATCGCCGGTCGGCTCGTCCACACCCGTGGCTCGCGTGACCTCGTAGATCCGCACGTCGTGGGCGTCGAGGTCGAGGCCGGCCAGGTCGAAGGACGCGTCGATGACCGTGTCGACGTCCGGACCGGTGCCCAGGAGATCGCGCAGGGCCACGTCTCCGGCCGCCCACCGGTCGCTGGTGCCGTCCAGCGTGACTCCACTGCGTGCGGTGTCGCCCACGTTGATCACGCAGAGCACCGTCTGCGCCTCGTAGCGGCGCAGGTAGGCCAGCACCGCCGGATCCCCCGTGGCGAGCGGCAGGTACTCTCCACGCCGCAGGGCCGGCGTGGCGTTGCGCACGCCCACGAGGTCGCGGTACCAGCTCCACAGCGAATTCGGGGCCTGCCGCAGGTCGGCGACGTTGAAGTCCGCGGCGTTCGGGCCGATCTCGTTCCAAGGAACGCCGGTGGTGAAGCCGGCGTTCGGACCGCCGGTCCACTGCATCGGACGCCGGATCTCGGGATCGGGCTTGGTGCCGAGCATGCCCACTTCCTCGCCGTAGTAGAGGAAGGGCACCCCGGGCTGCGTGAGGTAGATGCCCGCGGCCACCTTCATGCGGTCGACGTCCTCGCCGACCACGTTCATCACACGGTCCTGGTCGTGGTTGGTGAGGAAGGTGGCGTACTGCAGGTAGGGGTAGAGTCCGTAGACCTGGTCCGCCTTGTAGGCCAGGCCCTGCGCGTCGCCGCTGTTCACCGCTCCGAGCATGGCGCTGGCCAGCTCGAACTCGAAGCAGAAGTCCAGGCGGTCCTCGATCACGTACTGGCGTACGGTGGAGGAGTTGGTCCAGGCCTCGCCCACGGACATCGCCTCGGGATCCACCGACTTCACGTGCAGGTTGAAGTCGCGCCAGAAGTCGAAGGTCTCCGGCGTGTTCTGCAGCTGCCCGTCGTTCTCGTCGATGTACAGGACCGCGTCGAGCCGGAAGCCGTCGATGCCGATCGTGTCGAGCCACCACGCGGCCGTGTCGAACATCGCGGTGCGCACCGCCGGCTCGTCGTAGTTGAGGTCGGGCATGCCGCTCCAGAACAGCCCGTAGTAGTAGTACCCCGAGGCATCGCGATGCCACACCGGCTGACCCCACGGTCCGGTCTGGCCGGGATCCGTCGGCGACCACACGAAATGGTCGCGGTAGGTCGGGTTCCCCTGCCGTGCGGCGACGAACCACGGGTGCTGTGTCGACGCGTGGTTCATGACGTAGTCGATGATCACGCGGATCCCGCGGGCGTGGGCGGCGTCGAGGAAGGTGCGGAAGTCGTCGAGCGTGCCGTAGTCCGGGTTGATCGAGCGGTAGTCGATCGTGTCGTAGCCGTGATAGGTCGGCGACTCGTGGATCGGCATCAGCCAGATCCCCGTCACGCCCAGGTCGTCGTCGGTGCTCGGGTCGCCGTCGTTCAGGTAGTCGAGCTTGTCGGTCAGGCCCTGGAAGTCTCCGATGCCGTCGCCGTCGCTGTCGTGGAAGCTGCGCACGAAGATCTCGTAGAAGACCGTGTCGTTCCACCACGACAGCTCGCCCACGCCGGCGTCGGGCGCGCGGTCGCCGTACCACACGAGGATCTCGTCGTCGCTCGACCGGACCGTGTAGCGACGGTTGGGTCCGCCGCCCGGGAACTCCTCGCGGCCGTCCCACTCGCCGTTCAGGCGGAACTTGAACTCGATGGTCTCGCCCGGGGTGAAGCCGTCGACGGTGACCTCGTGGATCGAGTCTCCGTCGGCGTCCGACAGGACGATCAGCTCTTCGGTACCCCAGCCGTTGAAGGGTCCGGCGAGATCGACGAACTCGGTGGTGGGATCGAAGTTCCCGAGTTCGATCTGGTGGGACATGCGCACGCGGAAGTCGATCGACACCGCGTGCGCCGCCGTGGGCACGACGACGGCGGTGAGCAGGCAGAGGAACGCCGAGAAACGAGCCACGGCTCCGGACACGGGATTCGCCTTCCACGGGGGTGTCCGCGCGGGATGCGCGTTCGACGGTTCAGTCTAACACCAGGTCCGGGGCCGGACAAACCGGCGCCCGCGTCACTGCTCCCCGGCATCCTCCCGGAGTTCCTCGCGACCGGGGCCACCGACACGGGCGACCACCTGCACGGTGCTCGCCTGGGGTCCCTGCTCGCCCATCTCCTCGACGTAGCGCACGCCGGTTCCCACCACGAGATCCTCGAGGTCCTCGTTCACGACCGCGTTGCGATGGAAGTAGACGCTTTCGCCTTCCGGCGTCTTGAGGAAGCCGTGATCCTCGTCGGGGAACAACTGGTCGACGATGCCGACCATGTCCTGCGAGGGGTGCGCCTTCACGTCGCGGCGCTGCTTCGCCACGAGTTGCTCCAACTGGCTTCGCATGGCGTCGAAGGTGCGATGTATCACCGTCTCGAGGGTGTCGTTCACCGTGCCCTGGCTCGGCTCGCGGACGGCGACCAGTTCGTGGCCGCGGGGAACCTGCACCGCCACCCGCACGCGGTAGGAACTCCCGGTCGACGGGTTGCCCTGCGGCCGTTCCACCGCGACGCGGCAACTGGTGAGGTAGTCGCACACGCGGTGCAGCTTCTCGACCTTGTCGCGTACGAGGTCGTCGAGGGCCTCGGTCTTCTTCACGCCGCGGAAGGTCAGTTCGAGTGGGACCTGCACGGTTCCACCTCCTGGGTCGGGTCGGATCCCGTTCACGGGTCGACGTGTGTCGTCCCGATACTCTAGCCGCGTGCGATCACGACGAGATGGGGAGCGTCCCCAACGCTCTCCCCGGGCCGGACAGAAGTGGTGCCGCTGTACGATGGGACACGGATGCGGTTCCGGGCTAGAATCCCCGCCGTGGGTCCCTCTCGGCCTGGACAAATGATTCCTGGGAGGGAAGTCATGGCTCATCGCGCCCTGACCGCATCGCTGACGATCGTCTGGATCCTCGGTGCGGTCGTTCCGGCGACGGCGGCGGCCGTCGTCTATTCCACCGATTTCGAGGACTGCACCGTCGGGGATCTCACTGGCCACCCCGGCGCGGCCGATCAGGACTGGTGGTACCGGTCGCTGAGCGGCGATGCGACCGCCCAGATCCTCGGCAGTGGCGGTGACCCCGGCCGTTGCCTCGAACTCTACGCTCCGATCACGAGCGCCTCCGGCGTGCAGACCTACGGCTACCGCGAATTCGACGAGTGGGTGGACCTGACGCAGGTGGCGATCGTGCGATTGTCCTTCGACGTCTTCTGCCGCTCGAGCGCCGTCACGACCCAGAACCGCTACCGCGCCGACGTCGAAGCCGTCGGCGGACCGCACCCGGGCTTTCTCATCGGTGGCGTCCGTTTGGTGTCGGGCCATCAGGCCCCCCGCGACGTCACCGGCCTCGACGTCCAGATCTTCCATTCGCCCGTGGGCTCGGGGGGACTTCCGGTTCCCCTGACCGTCGGCCAGGACCTGGCCTGGGACACGTGGCACCGCGTGGAACTGGTGATCGACCACGCCGGTGACGAGTACGTGTCGATCACCGTGAACGGCGAGACCCAGGACATCGCGGGATACCGGCCGCCGCGCTCCTGGTACGAAGGGGAGTACCTGCGCGGCCAACGCCTGGAGAAGATCCAGGGGGTGATCTACGCGGGCGAGTGGGGGGATCCGGTCCAGGAGACGGACGACTGGGTCCGCTACGACGACCTCGACGTCCAGGTCGAGTACTCCGAGGCTCCGCGCCTGCTGTCGGTGACCGACGTCGGCAACGACCAGGGCCGTCAGGTACGCCTGGAGTGGCTGCGTTCGGAGTACGACGGTCCGACCGCGCCCACGATCCTCTCCTACGACGTCTACCGTCGCGAGGACAGCGGGGCCAAGCTCGCCGGCTGGGACTACGTGGCCAGCGTTCCCGCCGCCGGCGACGACTTCTATCAGTGCGTCGTGCCCACGCTGGGTGATTCCACGTCGGCCGGCATCTGGTGGTCGAGCTTCCTGCTGCGGGCGATGACCGACGACCCGCTGGTGTACTTCCAGTCCGCACCGGACAGCGGCTACTCGGTCGACGATCTCGTTCCCGAACCGACTTCGGGCTTCGCCGTGTCGTACACGACCGACGGCGTGGGCCTGAGCTGGGCACCGAGCACGGCTCCGGACTTCCTGGTGTTCCGCCTGTACCGGACGCGCGCGGCGAAGGCACAGGAGCTGGTGTGCGAGACGACGGCGACGTCGTGGTACGACGACACGGGTACGTGGGGGGACACCTACCGACTGGCGGTGGTGGACGACGCGGGCAACGAGTGCGAGGCGGCGGCGCCGACCACGACGACCGACGCGCCGGTGCCGTTGCGTTCGTTGGTGCTGCACGCGCCGGTGCCCAATCCCTTCAACCCGGCGACCGAACTGTCGTTCGAGCTGCCGGTCGACGGCACGCCGGTCCGACTGGACGTGTACGACACCGCGGGGCGTCGAGTTCGCACGCTGGTGGACGACGTGCTCGACCACGGTCGGCACGAGGTGGTGTGGCGCGGTGTCGACGACGCCGGACGCGCAGCGGCCTCGGGCACCTACCACGCGCGGCTGAGCACGCCCGACGCCACGCGGGTGGTCAAGCTGACGCTGGTCCGCTGAGCCGCGGGACGAGGGGTGGCCGCTCCGGTCCGGTCACCCTCGGTCCTCGCAGGGCTCCACGTCGCCGCGTCGGTGGTCGTGCACGATCTTCGCGACCAGCCCGAGCAGGCTGGCGGCGGAGATCCACACCAGACCGGTGCGCATGGTCTGTGCGTTGCGGCCGAAGGCGGCGATGAGCACGATCAGCGGGAGGATCCCGGCCACCGTCGCCGTGAGGAAGCGCTTGTACCCCATGCGCAGCAGGCCACCGACGAAACTGATCGCATCGTTCGAGAACAGCGGCGACAGGCGGGCGATCACCACGGCCCACACGCCGTAGCGGCAGGCCTCGTACCGGACGCGCGCTTCGGTCCGGGGACCGAGCAGGCGCCGCACCGAATGCCGGCCGATCACCGCGCCGACGCCGTAGCCCACCGACGATGCGGTCACCACCGCGACGAGCGAGATCAGCGAGCCGAGGACCTCTCCGTACACCAGCACCGCGAGGACCATCAGCAGCCACGAGGGGACGACGATCAGGAACATCTGTGCGGTCATCAGGCACACGATCAACACGGGGCCGCGCCAGCCGAAGGGCTCGACCCATCGCCGGGCCCGATCGGGATCTTCGCTGGTCAGCACACTCAGCATCTCGTCGACGAAGTCGTGGAAGCCGGGGATCGTGAGATAGGCCCCACCGACGCTCGCCACCATGAGCGCACTCAGGACGAGGACGGATCGGCTCCGGCGGTCGGCTCGCGCCACGGTCGACTCCTTCGGGACGGAGACGCCAGGAAAGCCCCGGCCGCCCTCGCCGACCATCGGGGAGGCCTGGATCCCGGCCCCGATCCGGCTCTGTCCCCCGTGGCCCGATCGCGCTACATTCTCGGTTCCCACCGCTCCAGCCGTCCGGGGAGTCCCCCATGCAGCACGACCTGATCGCCGTCGTCGACTTCGGCGGGCAGTACGCCCACCTGATCGCGGCCAAGGTGCGCCGCCAGGGCGTCCTGGCCGAGATCCGCCAGCCCGAGGACCCGATCGAGGCCTACGCGGGCGTCAAGGGCGTGATCCTGTCGGGCAGCCCGGCGCTGTCGTCGCAAGACGAGGACTCCGGCTACGAGAAGCGTCTGTTCGATCTGGAGCAGCCGATCCTGGGCTTCTGTTTCGGCCACCAGGAGATCGCCAAGTACTACGGCGGCAGCATCGTGAACGGCGGCAAGGAGTGGGGGCACAGCGATCTCCACCTCACCGGTGAGCATCCGCTCTTCGCCGGGCTGGGACCGGTCGAGACGGTGTGGATGAGTCACAACGACTCGGTCACCGGATTGGGGCCCGGGTTCCGCGAGCTCGGCTACACCACCGGTGCGCACGGGGCCACCGACCACCGCTACGCCGCCATCGGCAACGACGACCTGCGCCGCTACGGCTTCCAGTTCCACGCCGAGGTCGACGACACCGAGCACGGCGATCGCATGATCGCCAACTTCGTCTTCGAGATCTGCGGCTGCCGGCCCACCTGGGACATGGACGCCTTCCTCGCCGAGGAGATCGAGCGACTGAAGGAACAGGTGGGGGACCGGTCGGTCTTCCTGCTGGCCAGTGGCGGCGTCGACTCGACGGTCGCTGCCGCCCTCCTGGGCGAGGCGCTGGGACCGGAGCGCGTGAACCTGCTGCACGTGGACAACGGACTCATGCGCAAGGACGAGAGCCGGCAGGTCCTCGATCTGTTCCGCGAACTCGGCCTGGACGAACACCTGCACTTCGTCGATGCCAACGCCACCTTCCTGGACGCGCTCGCGGGCGTGACCGATCCCGAGCGCAAGCGCGCCATCATCGGCGAGACCTTCGTCCGGGTCTTCGAGGACAAGGCGCGCGAGCTTGGGGTCGAGGACCACCTGCTCGGACAGGGCACCATCTATCCCGACACGATCGAGACCGGGGGCACCAAACGCGCCGACGTGATCAAGACCCACCACAACCGCGTGCCGGTGATCGAGGAGATGATCGCCGCCGGACGGGTGGTGGAGCCCTTGAAGGAGCTGTACAAGGTCGAGGTCCGCGAGCTGGGCGAGAAGCTGGGCATTCCGCACGCGGCGCTGTGGCGGCATCCCTTCCCCGGGCCCGGTCTGGGCGTGCGCCTGCTGTGCAGCGACGGCCGCCCCGACGACCATCACTTCGATCAGATCCGCGCGAAGCTCCCGGAAGTCGCCGCGCGCTTCGGTGTGCAGGCCGTCGTTCTGCCGATCCGTTCGGTCGGCGTGAAGGCCGACCTGCGCGCCTACGAGCACCCGGCCCTGATCACGGGCGACGTCGACGACGCCACGGCCGGGGCAGTCGTGAAGGCGATCTGTGCCGAGGTTCCGCACGTGAACCGCTGCGTGTGGAATCTGGGCGGGGGGCATCCGGCCTCGGTCGCCCCGGTTCCGGGATTCATGAGCCGCGACCGCCTCGACACCCTGCGCGAGGCCGACGCCCTGGTCATGCGGGGTCTCGAGCGACACGGCCTGTACGACGAGGTCTGGCAGTGCCCGACGGTGCTCGTGCCCTTGGCCTGGGAGGGACGCGCGGGCGAGATGGTCGTGCTGCGCCCGGTTCGTTCCCAGCGCGCCATGACCGCCGCGCCGGTCACCCTGCCGGCCGGGCTCGTGGCCGAACTCCGCGAATCGATCCTCGACCTACCCGGTGTGGGCAGCCTGACGCTGGACCTGACCTCGAAGCCGCCGGGAACCATCGAGTGGGAGTAGAGGGGCCCACCTGCCTCCACTTGATTGGTACCAACGAATCACAGCAATGTGGCGTCGGACTGCTTAGAGTCGAGGGCGACGACGGGATCATGGTGGATTCCGCCTTGCGACCTGCCCGCAACTTGTATAGTAATCATTCCTAGATCGGAGCGATTATGAAAAGGTTGGACGACCAGCAACCGCAGATCGACCGCATCCGCGAGGCCGGGCTGCGCGCCACGGCGTCCCGCGTCGCGATCCTGGACCATCTGCAGGAGGATCGGCGGCATCCCACCGCCGAAATGGTCTACGAGTCCCTCCGGACCACGCATCCCAGCCTGTCGCTGTCGACGGTCTACTCCACGCTCGAGAGCTTCATCGACCGCGGTCTGCTCCGGCGCGTGCACACGCCCGAAGGTCGACTCCGTGTCGACGGCACGCTGCAGGATCACGATCACGCCGTCTGCCGGCACTGCGGGGCCGTCTACGACGTCGCCCGGAGCGGTCTCCGGCCGCAGGAAGCGCCGATGCTGCCCGAGGGGGTCGCATTGGTCGCCGTGAACATCGAGTACGAAGTCCTGTGCTCCGAGTGTCAGGAGCACACCGCTGTCGGGGTGGGCGGATCCGGCCGCCCCGGTGAAACCAACCACCCGGGAGACCCCGGTATCTCCAAGGAGTCCTGAATCCATGGCCGAGCTGAAGGGCAGCAAGACCCACATGAACCTGAAGGAAGCCTTCGCGGGAGAGTCGCAGGCGAACCGTCGTTACCTGTGGATGGCGAAGATGGCCGACGTCGAGGGATATCCCGAGGTCGCCGGCAACTTCCGCGAGACCGCCGAGGGCGAGACCGGCCACGCGCACGGACACCTCGACTACCTGAAGAACGTGGGTGACCCCGCGACGGATCAGCCGATCGGCGACACCGAGGACAACCTCAAGAGCGCCATCGCCGGCGAGACACACGAGTACACCGACATGTACCCGGGCATGGCCAAGACCGCGCGCGACGAGGGCTTCGCCGAGATCGCCGATTGGTTCGAGACGCTGGCCAAGGCCGAGAAGAGCCACGCCGGTCGCTTCCAGCAGATGCTCGACGGCATCGGCTAGTTCCGGTTCGGTCGTGTCGGGGCGGGGCGTGAGCACCGTGCGCACCCACCCCGACACACCGTCTTCCCACCACAACCGGATCTCGTTCCCCCTGAGCGCACGCGCCGACGGCGAGGTTCTGCTTCGTGAGTTCCGACAAGCCCATCAGCTATTCGCCCACCGAAGGCCTCACCTACGACCCCAGCGACCCGAAGTACTGGGATCCCGACGGTCTGCAGGCCGAGATCACCCGCACCTTCGAGATCTGTCACGGCTGTCGCATGTGCTTCAAGTTCTGCGACAGTTTCCCGCGGTTGTTCGATCTGCTCGACGAGCACTACGACGGCGACGTCCGGCAGGTGAACGCGCGGGACACCCAGCAGATCATGGACGACTGCTTCCAGTGCAAGTTGTGCGAGGTGCAGTGTCCCTACACGGTGCGTGACGGTCACGAGTACCAGCTCGACTTCCCGAAGCTGGTGCACCGCTACAAGGCGCAGCGCGCGAAGGAGCACGGGATTCCCCTGCGCGACAAAGTGCTCAGCCAGCCCGACCGGAGCGCCGCCGCCGCGCGCGCGAGCGGAGGACTGGCCAACACCATGAACCGCGTGAAGATCCACCGCGTGTTCATGGAGAAGGCCCTGGGCATCCACCGCGACAAGCTCCTGCCCGACTTCGCACCGGTCACCTTCGAGCAGTGGGCCGAGAAGAGCGGACGGAACTTCGACGTGGGTGGAGAGGCCGTCCTGTTCCAGACCTGCTACGTGCAGAACAACGAGCCGCACGTGGGCAAGGACACCTGCGAGGTCTTCGATCGCAACCAGGTCGATCTGCGCTGCGCCAGGGGTCTGCAGTGCTGCGGCATGCCGGCGTGGGAGAAGGGCGACCTCGAGAGCGTGCGCAAGCAGGCCGCGAACAACCTCGACGTGCTGATGCCCTACGTCGAGCAGGGCGCGAAGATCCTGGCGATCAACCCGACGTGTTCCATGATGATGCGCCGCGAGTACCCCGAACTGCTCGAGGGCGCCGACCGCGAGCGTGGGAAGAAGCTCGCCGAAGCCGTCATGGATCCCAGCGAGTTCCTGTGGGGCATCCGCAAGGAAGAGCGCTTCGACACCGACTTCAAGAGCACGCCGGGCGAACAGGTGGCCTACCACGCGCCGTGTCACCTGCGCGCGCAGGGCATCGGATTCAAGGGTCGTGACCTGCTGCGCAAGATCCCCGGCACCAAGCCGCACACCACCATGGAGTGCTGCGGCCACGACGGCACCTACGCCATGAGCGTCGAGGGCTTCGAACCGAGCCAACGCGTCGGGAAGCGCGCCTTCGACGGCGTGAAGAGCGCCGAGAAGGCCGAGGTGTGGAGCACCGACTGCCCGCTGGCCGCGCTGCAGTTCCAGCAGCACGCCGGACGCAAGCCCATGCACCCCATGAGCATTCTCGCGGCCGCCTACCGCGAGGACGGATTCCCCACGAAGATCGAGACCCCGGCCGAGGAGACGGACTGATGGCCCGCAAGGTCGACCGCAAGGACATCGTCGACTACCAGACCTGGATCGAGCGCCGCGACACCGAGCGCGAGAAGATCATGAAGACGAAGGAGCCCCGCCGTGTGCACGTCGGTGAGCACCTGACCTTCCTGTTCGAGAACACCGACACGGTACGCTACCAGATCCAGGAGATGATGCGCGCCGAGGAGATCGTGAAGGAAGAGGCGATCCAGCACGAGATCGACACCTACAACGAACTGCTCGGCCGCCCCGACGAGATCGGTTGCGTGTTGCTGATCGAGGTCGAGACGCCCGAGGAGCGCGCGGTGAAACTGGTCGAGTGGCTCGACCTGCCCAGGCACCTCTACGCCGAGCTCGAGGACGGGACCAGGGTCCGTCCGAAGTACGACGAACGGCAGGTGGGCGAGACCCGCGTGTCGAGCGTGCAGTACATGACCTTCGACACCGGCGGTGAGGTGCCCGTGGCCCTGGGGAGCGACCTTCCCGCGCTCGAGGTCCGGGTCGAGCTGACCGACGAGCAGCGCAAGGCGATCGAGGAGGACCTGAAGGACGGGGCCGTCGCCTGAGCGGCGCCCCGATTCCGTGATCCGCGACCGCGTCCGGAGGCTCCGGGCGCGGTTCCGCGTTTCCGGGGTTCAAGTCGGAGCGCCGATCTGCCGATCTTCCGGGCACCGCTCGTGAGTGGTACGGCTCCCGCCTGTGTCGTCCCCGGAGAGCTCATGTCGTTCCCGCGCGCCCGCTTCCGATACCACCTCTGGTTCCCCGTCCTGGCGTGGTCCCTCGCGATCGGGACCTCGTTGCTGTGGAACCTCGACCAGCACGATCGCACCGTGCAGCGGCTCGCCGTGTGTCACGCCGAGGAGATGCACGACGGGGCCAGCCATGCCTCCGGGGCCGCGCTCCCGCCCTCGATGCCCGATGCGGGTCGCGAGGCACGGGATTCCCTGCTCGCCTGGCACGTGGGCCTCTGGGCGATCGGCCTCCTGGCCGTCGTCGTCGTCCATCGCGTCGTCCGCCGCTCGATGCGGGAGCACGAGCGCACGGCCGCTCATCTCGCGCAGGTGGCTCGCTCGACCGAGGGACTCGTCGAATCGGTCCCCTTCGGCATCATGATCGTCGGGACCGACCGCCGCGTGCGCCGGATCAACCGCACCGCGCAGGCGATCGTGGGGCGCACCGAGGGCGAACTCGTCGACCGGCGCTGCCACCAGATGGTGTGTCCGGCCCAGGAGGACGAGTGTCCGGTGGTGGACCTCGGACACGAGGTGGATCACTCCGAGCGGGTGGCGCTCGGGGCCGACGGCTCGAGGGTCCCGATCCTCAAGACGGTGATCCCCTTCGTGTGGCAGGGCGAGGACGTACTGCTCGAGGCCTTCGTCGACATCTCGAAGCAGAAGCAGCAGGAGCGCGAACTGGCCGAGCGGGTGCGTGAACTGACCGACGCACGGGCCGCGCTGATCGAGGCCAAGAACGACGCCGAGGCGGCCCGCGATGTCGCCGAGTGTGCCAACCGCGCCAAGAGCGACTTCCTGGCGAACATGAGCCACGAGATCCGCACGCCCGTGAACGGCGTGGTCGGGATGACCGAGCTGTTGTTGCAGACCGAACTCGATGCCGACCAACGCGACTACGCCGAGGTCGCGGTGAAGAGCGCCGAGATCCTCCTCAGGGTCATCGACGACATTCTCGACTTCTCCAAGATCGAGGCAGGCCGGCTCGACCTCGAGTCCCTGGACTTCGATCCGGCCGAGCAGGTGCGCACGGTCACGCGGGTGCTGGAGTTCGCGGCTCGGGGCAAGGGACTGGAACTGACCGAGGAGATCGCCCCCGACGTACCGACGGTGGTCCGGGGCGATCCCACGCGTCTGCGGCAGGTGATCACCAATCTGGTGAACAACGCCGTGAAGTTCACCGAGCGCGGCGGGGTGACGGTCACGCTCGAGCCGTGCGCGCGGAGCGACGACGGAGTTCGTCTGCGCTTCGTCGTGCGCGACACGGGGGTCGGGATCCCCCCCGAACGCTGTGCGTCGCTGTTCGACGCCTTCGTCCAGGCGGACAGCTCGACCACCCGCCGCCACGGCGGGACCGGCCTCGGGCTGTCGATCTGCCGACAGCTCGTCCAGCTGATGAACGGCGCGATCGGTGTCGACAGCGAGCCCGGGCAGGGCTCGGAGTTCTGGTTCGAGGTCGAGTTCGGCGTCGCCGAAGGTGTTGCCGCGCCGGAGAAGGCCGCCGAACCCGCCGCTCCGGCAGTCTGAGGCCCTTTCCGGCCGATCGCACAAAACCGCACCCCACGGCCACGTTCGATCGTTGTACGATCGCACCAGGAGCGGCCGTGGGCCTCGCCGCCCCGGCCGCCGAGACAAGGAGGCCGGACATGGCTCGACGTTTCCCCACTCACGTCGTGCTGCTGCCCGTGCTGGCCGCCTGTGCGACCACGGCTCCCGTGGACGTCGACACCCGACAGGACGATGGCCGCATCGTCTACCTGGACGGGATGACGACGCGCTACGCGGTGAAGGTCGACGAGCTCCCGGCCGCCAAGCGGCCGAAGCACGACCGCCTGATCAACGCCGTCGTCGCCGGAGACGCCAGCATGACTGCCGCCGCCTCGCTGTACCGCTGCGAGAGCGTGTACACGCTCGATCTCGTCCTTCACAATCACGGAGAGACTCCGCTCGCGATCGATCGCGGGCAGATCAAGCTGTACGATCGTGACGGCGTGCCGCTCACTCCACTGCTGGACTGGGCGGACGGAATCGATCACGGATTGCGGGCCGAGCAGGCGACCATTGCCGCCTACGAGATCATCAGCGCCGAACAGCGCACGGACGGGGGTGGTGCCGCCGGCATTCAGGGCAAGGGCGACACCGGACTCGGTGTCGCCGAACCCACACCCGTGACGTCCGGATCGGCCTCGGCCTGGGACACCGATCTCAGGCTCGTGCAGCGGACCGTCACGCTGCCCGCCGTGGTGACCGTTTCGCCCGACCGCCATGCGCCCTACTGGGCCTACTGGAAGACCGAGGACGCGGAGTTCCCGCTCACGGCCACGATCCGGGTCGGAGACAAGCGCATGGTCATGCAGTTCGACGAGCCGCCACGCATGGCGCGCTGAGACGAACCGCTCGCCGCCGCCGTGTGGCCCGGCAGCCATGCGCTCGCCGGTCGCGGTTGCGGTCGCGGTGCCCGAAGTCGCAGCGCACCGGTATGTCTTCGCCGGGGGACCCCCGTCCCGGAGTGTTCCCCGGCTCACGTCATTTCCTCGATCGATCGTCGAGGACGGGTGCGTGTCTTCCTGCTCGGAATCGGCAGCCGTCGGTGGGTCAGTTCGGCATTCCGATCGCGCGCTTCCGCTGCGCGCGGATCACGAGCCACAGACTGGAGCCGATCACCATGGCGCCGCCGGGAAGGGCCCACCAGGTCGGATGCTCGCCGAAGAGCAGCAGGTCGTACACCAGCGCGAACAGGACGCCCGCATACGACGCCGACGCCACGAGCGACGCGCGTTCCACGCGGTAGGCCCGGGTCATGAGCAGTTGGCCGACGGTCGCGAAGAGGCCAACGCCGAGCACCGGCCACAGGATCGCCGCGGTGGGCAGGGTCGGAGCTCCCCCGTGACCCAGGGCGGTCCCGCCCAGCGCGAGCGGGATCATGATCAGATGGAACCAGGTGACGATCGCCGTTCCGCTGTTGTGCGGGGCCACGCGGCGTAGAGCGAGGTGCGCGCCGGCCGAGAAGACGGGGGCGCCCAGGGCGAAGAGGATCATCCACGAGCCGGCCTGCAGCTTCGGGGCAGCGAGCAGGGCACTCCCGGCGAAGCCGAAGAGCGCCGCCACGATCGCACCGCGTCCGGCGTACTCGGTACTGTCGAGGACCACGGGAGCGGCCAGGGTCACCAGGATCGGCTGCAGACGCATGACGAGTGACAGCGTGAGCAGGTCGACCTCGAGCGCGGCCACGTAGAAACAGGTCATGGCGCAGAAGCCGAGGGCGGAGCGCAGGAGCAGGGCGCCGCGTCCCGGGCCGATCGCCAGGTGCACGCCGCGTGCGGCGAGCACCAGGAGCGGCAGGGAGATCACCGCTCTCCAGAAGACGAGCTCGACCCCGGCCATCTCCTGCCGGGCGAAGCGGGCGCAGGCCACCATCGTGGTGAAGGCCAGTGAGGCCAGCACCATGAGCAGGGGGCCGGAGCCGAGCAATCGGTTCATCGGACCTCGAGCGGGTGGAGGGGGAATCCGGCCGGTCGGATCACGCGGCGTCGTCGGCCGAGGGCCCGTACACGCCTGGCACCGGGACGTCGATCAGTCGCAGGTACACGGTGAGCTGTCCGCGGTGGTGGTAGAGGTGGTTGAGAACGAAAGTCCGCAGCACCGCGGCCCGTGGAAGGGTGAAGTGGGCCTGGTCACCGGTCCGCAGCGTCCAGGGGACCATCAGGGCTTCCGGGCTGCTCGTCGACAGGGCTTCGCGGAACGCTTTCGTGTTTTCTTCGAACAGCGAGAGGAAGTCGTCGGGCGTCTTCGGGCTCTGGGGCATCACGAAGGTCGCGGTGTCGAGCTCCTCGGTCTGGAGGGTCGTCGCTCCCCAGCCCACGGTGTTCGCCACGTGCAGACACAGGTCGCCCAGAGGGAAACTCTTGTCGTGAGGACGGTACGACAGTCGATCGGCGGGGACGGCCTGCAGGACACTGCGGGTCGAGGCGAATTCCTGGTCGAGCTCGGCGACGAGGGCGTCGGTCGGCGACATGGTGAATCCTTTTGCAAGAGCCGGCTGGTTTCCGGCGGGGCCGGACGGCCGGGGATGGCGTGCGCAGTGCCCCGGCGGAGTCGTCGACGATGACCGATCCCGGCCCGGGTCGCCAGTCCGGAAGCCGCACGGGGCCCGAAGGCCGCATCTGCGTCCGGGACTCGAACCCACGCTGGCCGAAACCCGCTGTCGGGTCTATGGTTTGCCGCGAGGGAGCCGTGTGGCCGCTCCATCGATTCCGTTGCGCCGCAGCCCCCGGCGGGTTTCCCGCGGGCGCAACCCCGGCCTGGAGGCACGAGGCCTCGTCCGGGTGCGGAATCGGACCGCGTGCCGCCTGCCGTGCGTCGGATCGCGCGCTCGCCGTCTGCTCGGTCACACCTCCTGCCGTGGATCGCCGAGCGCGCCGTGAGCGCTGCTGCCGATCCGTAGTCGAGACACTCGTAGACCTGGACCGGTCCCGCTCGTGATCGAGGACCACCGCGGGGTGGTCAGCGGAGAGGGAGCCGTCGCGGTCCGCGCGGAGCGCCTGGCGGAGCTGCTCGACCGGGAGATCCTTCCCCGTCTTGAGCGCCCGAGCCGGCTGCTGGGCCCCTTCGAAGGGGACTTCCGGTCCGCGGACGGCGCGCCCGATATCGCGTGGATCTGGCCGTCCCTCGCCGAGGGACCCGATTTGCCCGAGGCCTTGCGGCCGCTCTTCGAATCCGCACTTCTCCCGCCCGAAATCCGAATCGGACTCGCATGTGCTCCCGCGCCCGACGTCGAGCGCGCATTGGCGCATCACGAGATCCCGTGGTTCGCGCGCCCGAGCCTGCAACCGCTGGCCGACGTGCCCGTTTGGCTCGTCTGGCTCGACAGCCCCTTGCAGCTGCTCGGTCTGTTGAGCGTGTTCGTCGGTGCCGGGGTCGAACCCCGCGCGCTGCGGCGCGGGAGTGTGCCGCGAGTGATCCTCAGCGGGCCGGGGGCCGAGCGGGTTCCCGAGGTCGCGGCCGTCCTGGCCGACGCCGTCCTGGCCGTCGAGTTCCTGTTCCGCGAGGGAGCGCTCTCCGGGTGCCTCGAGGCCAGGCCGGAAGCGGACGCGCAGATCGTGACGGTGCGTTCGGCACCGGACGGTCCACCCCTCGACCGAACCGGTGACGAAGTACTCCTCACCTCGCGGGGCCCGCGTCGGGACGAATCGTCGTCGTGGCTCGTGGTCGACGGGGTCGCTTCGCTGGACCGGCCGCCGCGAAACCGGCTTCCAGGGCGCGCGGACTCCTTCACCGAGCGAATCTTCGTGGGCAGTGGCTCCGCGGCCCTGCGGGAGCGTCACGGTCTGATCGACGCCGAAGCCCTGGCCACCGCCGTTGCCGAGGCCTTCGCCGAAGACGGAGGCGCGGTGCAGCTGGACTTCGTGCTCGGCCTGCCCGGCGAGGCCGAGACCGACCGAGCCTCGATCGCCCGGCTGGTCCAGGACGTCGCGGCCATCGCACCCCGGGGTGCGCGCCAGGTCCGGGTGCGGGTGGGATGCTTCGTACCCGACGATGGTCCGGCCATCGCGCCCGCGGTCGCCGCGGCGACGCTCGATCGGCTCCGGGATCAGCTACCGACCAAGCGCATGAGCGTCGAGACGGCGCCTGCGGCCCTGGCTGCCATCGAGAGCCTGTTGCGTCGCGCCGGATCGGCGGCGGCGCCGGTTCTCGAGCGCGTCCACCGGCTGGGTGGTCGACGGGCCGACAGTGACGCCGCCGTGGACCCCGCGACCTGGCGCGACGCGCTCGCCGACGGGCCGCCACTCCTCGGTGCCGAGGTCTTCCACGACGCCGCGCCCGCCGAACCCACGGGGGTCTGTGCTCCCACCGGCTTCCGGCCCCCGGTCGTCGACGCGCCGGCCGCGGACCAGACCGGGCCGTCGTCCCGATCGCGCCGTCGTCGTTCGCGTCGGAGCGGCAAGAAGAGCCGCGCCGATCGCTGGACGCGCTGGCAGGCGTTGGTCCCGCGACAGTTCGATCACCGTGTCGAGTTCGCCAAGCGCGGCCGGCTGCGGTTCCTCGGTGCCGGCGAGGTCACCGAGCTCTTCCTGCGCGCCTGTGCGCGCGCGGAAGTTCCCCTGGCCACCTCCGGGGTGGCCCAACCCCGCCCGAAGCTCAGCTTCGGCCCTTCGTTGCCCACGGGGATCGAGGGGCTGGCCGAGGTCGTCGACCTGGGTCTGGTCCACCGTGTTCCCGATCTTCTGGAGCGCCTGCGCCCCCACCTGCCGGACGACCTGCAGTTGCACCGCATGCTCTTCGTTCCCACCCACGGGAACGGCGTGGCGCTCTCCCGCGTGGCGTTGACCGAATACGAGGCACGCCTCGCTCCGTCCGTGTGGAAGGACGAGCCGGCCCGCGCGAGCAGTCGCGCGCGGCTCGAGGCCTGGAGTCGTCGGATCCGTGCGGGTGAGTCCTGCACGGACGATCCCGACGACGCGATCAATCAGCTCCGTGACGTCCGGATCTCGGGCGACCCCGACGCCGAGCAACGCCTTGCGTTCACGCTCGACGTCCGGGGCTCCGGATCCCGCTGCCGCCCGCACGACGTGTTGCGTCGTGGTCTGGAGGAAGCCGCGGTCGACGTCCGATGCATTCCCCTGCAGCGCCTTCGCCTGCTGACGATCGAGAACGACGCGGGTCGTGAACGACTCGTCACGCCGATCGAGCAGGCCGTCGGAGTCGAACGGAGACTCCGCGCGAAGGCGAAGCTCTGCGCTTGAACGAGGTCGAGACAGCCGTCATGCACAAAGAGATCGTCATCAACTCCAGTCCCAACGAAGTCCGCGTCGCGCTCCTCGAGGACAGAGACGTCGTCGAGTTCATGATGGAGCGCGCCGACCACAAGCGAGCGGTCGGCAACGTGTACAAGGGTGTGGTCACCGCCGTCCGTCCCGGTCTGCAGGCCGCCTTCGTCGACATCGGCATGGAGAAGGGGGGCTTCCTCCACGTCTCCGACCTGGTCCACGACGACCCCGTCGACGACGACGACCGCGGCCGCGGCCGCGGTCGGGGACGGGGACGCCGCCGTGAGGGCCTCCGTCCCATCGAGACCATGCTCAAGGAGGGCGACGAGATCCTGGTACAGGTGACCAAGGAGGTCATCGGCACCAAGGGTCCGCGTCTGACCGCCGACATCAGCCTGCCGGGTCGCTTCATGGTGCTCATGCCCAAGGGCGACCACGTGGGCGTGAGCCGCAAGATCGAGGACCGCAAGGAACGCGGCCGACTCAAGGGCATCCTGTCGGACCTCAAGCCCGAGGACGAAGCGGGTGCGTTCATCATCCGCACGGCCGCGATCGATCAGGACGCCAAGATGATCGAGCGGGACATGCAGTACCTGCGCGACCTCTGGAAGGAGATCCAGCACCGCGCGCACGACTCCAAGGCTCCGGCCGTGGTCCACGAGGACGTCGGCCTGATCGTCAGCCTGATCCGGGACATCTTCAAGGACGACGTCGACTCGGTGGTGGTCGACAGCAAGGAAGACCACCAGCGGCTGATGCAGTACGTGAAGACCTTCTCGCCCGACCTGCGCGACCGCATCCATTTGTACCAGGGCGATCTTCCGGTCTTCGACAAGTTCGGCATCGAGGCCGAGCTGAAGAAGAGCCTCGACAAGAAGGTCTGGATGAAGCGCGGGGGCTTCCTCGTGATCGAACAGACCGAGGCCCTGGTCGCGATCGACGTCAACACCGGCCGGTTCATCGGCAAGAAGAACCAGGCCGAGACCATCTTCAAGACGAACATGCTCGCAGCCAAGGAGATCGCGCGTCAGCTCCGTCTGCGCGACGTCGGCGGGATCATCGTCCTCGACTTCATCGACATGGACAGCGAGGACGACAAGCGCAAGGTCCTGGCCGAGCTGCGCCAGCACCTCAAGCGCGACCGCAGCCGCACGAAGACCTTCGCGGTGAGCGAACTCGGTCTGATCGAGATGAGCCGCCAGCGCGTGCAGGAATCGCTCAAGGATCGTCTGAGCGACAACTGTCCCTACTGCAACGGCTCGGGGCAGGTGTTGTCGGTCGACACCCTGGCGAACAAGGTCGAGCGCCTGCTCACCAAGCTGGGCGCCACGCGCAACGAGAAGGCGGTGCAGGTCCGCGCCAACCCGACGCTGGCGCTGCAGCTCATGTCCGAGCGCGCGAACACCGTCCAGCAGATCGAGCGGTCGACCGGGATCCAGATCGACGTGGTCGACGACGCCCGCCTGCACCGCGAGGAGTTCCAGATCGTGTCGCTGCAGCGGCGCAAGGATCTCGTGGCCGAGATCGAGAAGTCCGATCAGCGGGGAGGCGGCGGCGAGCCGCGCCGTGACCGCGCGGAGCCGGAGCGCGAGCGTGGGGGGCGCCGCCGCCGCGGCCGCGATCGTGAAGAAGAACCGGCCGCGGCCGAGAGCCGCGAGGGGCGCGAGAGCCGTGAAGGGCGCGAGAGCCGCGAGGGGCGCGAGAGCCGCCGTGGCCGCCGCCGCCGCCCGGAATCCGGAGCGGGCGAGCCCGAGCGCCGCGGAGACGGACGCGAAGAGTCCCGTGAACGGCCGGCGAGCCGCGAGAACGGCGAGCGTCGCCGTCGCCGGCGCCGCCGACCCGACGCGGAGACCAAGGCCGAGACTCCGGCGAGGGCCACCCGTGACACGGAAGCCGCGGCCGGGGAGCAGGCCGAGGCCACTGCCACCCCCGCCGGGGGCGAGGGACAATCGCAGCAGGAGGGTGAGCGTCCGAAGCGTCGCCGCCGCCGCGGGCGCCGCGGAGGCCGGGGGCGTCGCCGTGGAGGCCGCGGTGAGGAGATTACGGCGAGCGGGAGTGCCCCCGAGTCGCCTGCGGAGGAAGGCGTCGAGAGGCGGGCCGCGAAGGGCGAAGACGCGGTTCCGGCCGAGCGCGGAGAGACCCGCCCCGCCGAGCGTGGAGAGACGCGTCCCGCGGAGCGTGGAGAGACGCGTCCCGCGGAGCGCGGAGAGACCCGGCCCGCGGAGCGCGGAGAGACCCGCCCCGCCGAGGCCGCGGAGGCAGGTGCAGACGTGAAGCCGTCCGAAGACGGGCCCCGCTCCGAACGCCGGACCACCCGACGGCGCCGACGGTCACGCAGCCGCCGGCCCGAGGCCGCGGCCGACGAGACGTCCAAGGAGACTTCCGAGAGCCCGCGCACGGAGCATCCGCCCCGCGAGGAACGCCCGCGGAGCGAGGAGCGCCCGCGGCGCGAAGAACGTCCGCGGCGCGAGGATCGTGCTCCGCGTGAGGAACGCCCATCCCGTGAACGGCGGTCGCGGCGAGGCCGGGATCGTTCGCGCGAGAGCTTCGACGAGACCGAATCCGCCCCGACGGATACCGAGGGTACGATCGACACGCGCGAGAGTTACTTGCGCCCCGTGCCCGAGACCGAGCCCTCCACGGAACCGGCCGGGAGCACCGCCGAGGACAGCGCTCCGGCCCCGCCGTCGGAGAGTCCGGAGCGTCGTGAAGAGGACGAGAGCTCTCGCGCCCCGGAGCGCGAGGAGCCGAAGCCCGCACCCGCGTCGGCCGAGGCGCCGCAGTCGCAGGAGCCGGAACCGGAGGCCGAACCCGAGAGCGAGCCCGAGGGCGAGTCCCGGGGCGAGAGCGAGTCCCAGGCCGAGGGTGAGTCCCAGGCCGAGGGTGAGGACGACCCGAGGTCCCGGCGACGCCGCCGCCGGCGTCGCACGCGAGCGGTCGGCACGCCGACCCGCATGATCGGGACCGGCAAGACGCTCGACCAGAAGAAGCGCTGATCGCTCAGTCGGGGGTCGCCTCGAACAATCCGCGCTGGGGCGGCCGGTCGTCGGACCGGTCGTCCAGCCTCGCGCGCAGCCGCACGGGGGCGACCTCTCCCAGCCGGTCGGAATGCTCCAGCGCCTCGAGGTATCCCTGGGCCCGGTCGTGGTCGGGGTTCCTGCGGACCAGCTCCTGGAAGTGCGGACCGTGATCGGGCACGAGCAGGTGCGCGATCTCGTGGTGCAGGACGGCGTCGATCAGCCACACGGGGTGACCCATCAGGTGCGCGCTGATCCGGATCCGACCCGTGCGGCCGTCGTACGTGCAGCTTCCCCACCGCTTGTGCTGCCGTCGGCTGAACCGCACCCGGAAGGGTGGGAGCTCGATTCTCGGGAACCACGCACGGCAGACCTCCAGCGAACGCTCGCACAGACCGTGGTCGTCGAACACCGACTCCCGCTGCAGCCGCTGCCACACCTGCGTGCGCAGCCGGTCGATCAGTGCGTCGAGCTCGGGGCCGCCTGCGCTCCGGGGCACGCGCGCCACGAACCGTCCGTTCTCGAGCGCCACCTCGACGGTGCGCCGGCGCCCACGGCGGATCTCGACGGTGTCCGGGAAGGGATCAGTGATGGCGTGATGCTTCACGGAGCGTCTTCAGCTCTTCCTGGGTGAGGCTGTCCATTCCATGTGCGGAGATCTTCTCGAGGATCCGGTCGATCTCCTCCTGATTCGCCTTGGCCGACTGCTGCGCGCGCTCCTGACGCTCGGTCTGCTTCCGCATGGTGCGCCGCGCACGCGATGCGCGCACCTTGCGGCCGAGGGACCCCAGTCTCCAGTCCTGCTTCAGGAAGAGGAAGCCGGTGGCCATGCCGCCCAGATGGGCGAAGTGCGCCGTGCCGCCCTGCGACCCGCTGAACGCACCGAGGAGGTCGATCGCCACGAGCACCCAGATCAGGTACTTCATCTTGATCGGGAACAGGAAGTAGATCAGCACCTGGCGGTCGGGATACATCAGCGTGTAGGCCACGAGCACGCCCAGCACCGCACCGCTGGCGCCGATGGTGGCCACCTGCGAACTCGGACCGGTGATCCAGCTCAGCAGCGCGCCGCCCACCCCGCACATCATGTAGTAGGTGAGGAAGTCCCGGCTGCCCCAACGCGCCTCGACCGACGAGCCGAACATCCACAGGATCAGCATGTTGAACAGGATGTGGAACAGTCCGCCGTGGAGGAACATGTACGTGACCAGCTGCCACACCCGGCCGCTGGCGAAGACGTCGGCGGGGACCAGTCCGAAGATCCGATTCAGTTCGGCGCTCTCGACGCCGGGCAGCCACTCGATCACGAACACGGCCACGTTGATGATCAGCAGCTGCTTGACGACCGGCGGGAGGGGGACGCCGGGTCCGAAGCGGACACCGCCGCCACCGAAGCCGCCACCACCGCCGAAGCCGCCGGGACGGCCGAAGCCTCCGGGACGGCCGAAGCCTCCGGGACGGCGGTAGGGTCCTCCTCCGGGTGGGACACGCATGGGTCGGACTCCAGGGGCGCGGTCGGATCGTCGGGGCCGTGTTGCTGACGTCGGACCGCGCGGCGAGTAGACTCTTCCGCTCCGGCGTGGACGCAGTTCCCTCGGCCGGTCCTCCATGATAATCGGCAAAGCGGGCCGCGCCCTCAACCTGGGAGTCGATTCTTGTCACCAACCACCCGCCGAGAGCGACGTTTCGTGTGTTTCGGGAGTTCGCGGGTCGGAGCCGAGTCCCCCGCCGCCCGGTCCGCGGAGACCGTGGGCCGGATCCTCGCCGAGCGCGGGATCACCGTCCTGTCCGGCGGTTACGACGGCGTCATGGACGCGGTCAGCCGCGGCGCGACCGAGGCGGGCGGTGCTGCCATCGGGGTCACCACCCCGATCTTCCCCCGGCGTGACCCCAGCCGTCATCTCACCGCCCAGTGGACCGAGCCCGACTACCTGGCGCGCCTGGCCACGCTCGTCCGTCAGGCCCATGGCTTCGTCGCGCTCCCCGGAGGGCTCGGCACCCTCTCGGAGTGGGTGACCGCCTGGGTCCTGCTGACGATCCGCCAGGCTCCCGGCCCCTTGTTCCTCTTCGAGGATCCGTGGCGGCCCGTGTTCGAAGCGATCCTCGCCGTCGACGAGGTCGATCCCGCGCACGCCGAACACGTGCACTGGCTGCGCGATGCGGCCGATCTGGCCCCGGCCCTCGACGCCGGAGTGCGCTGAACGGGGAGAGATCGACCGTGAGCCCTGGCTGTCGGGCGCGATCGCGCTAGACTCCGATCCTGCGTCGGAACCCCCTGTAGGGGTGTGCTATCCTCGTGGACATCGCCCGTCCGGATCCCGCGAGGATGTCCCCAGTCGTTTTCTGAACACAACCGGAGGAACGGTCCATGAGCCGCGAGAAGAAAGTCCTGGTGATCGGCACCGGGACCATCGGCGAACCCCTGATCGGTCTGCTCAGTGCCTACGGCAAGGAACTGGGGATCGACGAGGTCCTGTTCCACAAGCGCACGCCGCTGCTGACCGACCGCTCGAAGGTGCGCGATCTGATCCGCAAGGGCGCCAAGCTCGTGACCGACGCCGACCGCATGGATGCCTTCGAGGACCTCGAGGTCGGCACTCCGGTCATGGCCACCGAGGCCGCGCTCGAAGAAGCCAGCGTGGTGATCGACTGCACGCCCGCCGGCAACAAGATGAAGGAAGAGCTGTACAACGACTTCGCGGCCAACACCGATCTGTTCATCGCGCAGGGCAGTGAGTTCGGATTCGGCAAGATGTACGCCCGAGGGATCAACGACCGCGCCCTGATCCACGGCGAGGACAAGTTCGTCCAGGTGGTCAGTTGCAACACGCACAACATCTCGGTGTTGATCGAGACTCTGGCCCTGGGCGACGGCAAGGACAATCTCGATCACGGCCGCTTCGTCTGCATCCGCCGCTCGAACGATCTCAGTCAGGACACCGGATTCCTCCCGAGTCCCGAGGTCGGCAAGCACAAGGATCCCGAATTCGGGACGCACCACGCGCGCGATGCCTACCACCTGTTCAAGACGCTGGGCCTGGAGCTCGACCTGTTCTCGAGTGCGTTGAAGCTCAACACGCAGTACATGCACATCATCCAGTTCCACCTTCGGCTGAAGAAGAAGACCACCATGGACGCTCTGCTCGAGCGGATCCACGAGAACGACCGGGTCGCCGTCACGTACAAGAAGACGGCGAACAGCGTGTTCAGCTTCGGGCGCGACCACGGTTACTTCGGGCGGATCCTGAACCAGACGGTGATTCCTCCCGACACCCTCGCCCTGACCGAGGACGGCACCGAGGTCGTCGGCTACTGCTTCACGCCGCAGGACGGCAATTCCATCCTCAGCTCGATCGCGGCCAGCGTCTGGGCGCTCTATCCCGACGACTACGAGCAGCGGATCCAGGCGCTGCAGGAGTGGTTCTTCGACGAGGTCTGAGGCGGTCACGACCGCGCGCAGCCACCGACGACAGGGACGCGCTCACGGTTCGCCGTGGGCGCTTTCTCCGTCCTGCTCCGCTCGACTCAGTCCACGTCGAGCACGTGGGTGGGTGGTGGGGCTTCGCGCTCCTCGACGATCAGCTGCAACTCGACTGCACCCACGCGCACGTGGTCGCCGTGCTCGAGTTCGCGCACGCCGATTGCGTCGCACCCGACCTTCGTGCCGTTCGCCGAGTCGAGGTCCTCCACGTGGAAGTGCCCGGCGCGGAAGCCGATGACGGCGTGGGTCCGCGACACGGTGGCGTCGGCCAGGACCAGGTCGGCCTCCGTTCCGCGCCCGATCACGATGCGCGGACGATCCAGGGGGATCTCGGTGCCCCGATGGGGACCGCTGAGGATGACCAGGGCCGCGTGGTACCGCGCCAGGAAGACCGACAGATCGTCGGACGTGGCGGACTGCGCTGCCTCGACGGGAGTGGATCGCGTCGATCGGGACCGGTTCATGACGAGTCCTTCCTCAACGAGGAGAGCCCGTCGATCGAACTGCAGGAACGATGCCGTCGTTCAGAGCGTGCGCAGGACCGCGCGCACGGGCGACGCGTCGAGCCCCTGCCATCGTAGCGGCAGGGCGATCAACTCGTAGGGTCCGGGCTCGACGTGGGCGAGCTGCAGGTTCTCGAGGATCGCCGTTCGCGCCGGCAGGAGCGTGTGGTGCGACGGGAGCTCGCGACTGTCGACGGGGTCGATCGAAGGCGTGTCCAGACCGATCAGCCGGATCTCGTGGTCCACGAGCCAACGGGCGGCCGAAGGATCGAGCGCCACGAACTCGTCGGGGAAGCCGGTACGGGCGTCGTCGCGTGTGCGTACGAGCAGCCGCGGATAGGTGTCGACGTCGATGCTTCGAAGGTGTTCCGGCTGCAGCAGCCCTTCGCGGGGGCCGTCGACGACCCAGCACGGTCCGACGTAGCGGTCGAGCTCGACGTCTCCGATCCCCGTGGCTCCGTCCTCGAAGTGCAGGGGGGCGTCGGCGTGGGTGCCGTTGTGTGGACTCGTCACCACGCGCGACACGTTGCACGAGTCCCCGGCGGCGAGGCTCCAGGTGAATTCCCACGAGAAGGGGGTATCGCCCGGAAAGGTGCCGATCGACGGGTCCACGGGCTGGCTGATGTCGATGAGACGTCCGCGATCCACGCTCAGCTCCTCGGAACCAGCCGTTGCAGCATGCGCTGCGCCTGCACCACGTGCGGGTGCCCCTCGTCGGCGTAGCGCATCACTTCGAGGTGCGTGCGCAGGTGCGCCAGGGCTTCGTCGCGCCGGCCGAGGTCCGCCGCGATCCGCGCGGCCAGTAGGTTCATGCGCGGCAGCGTCGGGATCTCGCTCAGCGCGGCGTCCACGGTCGCGGCGGCTTCCTCGGGTCGTTCGTCCGCGAGTTGGCACCGCGCCAGCTCGTAGCGGAAGAAGGTCAGCTCGTGGGGGCCGATCGACTCGGCCTCCTCGATCGCGGTGGACAGTGCATCGATCCCTCGCGCGGGCTCGCCCTCGGCGCGTCCGAGACGGGCGCGGACCAGGGCTTCGTGCAGGCGTTCGGATTCCGCGTAGCGGGGAGAGTCGCCGATCGCGTCGTGGAGTTCCGTCGAGGTCGCGGCCAGGGGCTCGATCGATTCGCGTGCCTCGTCCAGCCGACCCAGCTCCAGGAACGCCATCGTTCGCATGAACTTCGCGAACAGCAGGAACTCGTCCGCTCGACCCTTGGCGGAATCGGCACGTGCGATGCGCGCCTTCGCTCGGGTCAGGACCGCTTCCCATCGATCCGCGCGCAGGTCGATCATCATGCGCTGCTGCGCCATCCAGTCGCTCCAACCGCGCTCTTCGAACACCGGTTCGAGCTCGTCGAGCACCCGGTGCGCACGTTCCACCTGTCCGGTCACACTCAGGACGTCGGCCAGGTGCACGCCCGCCCACACGAAGCCCGGATCGATGTCGAGGGCCCGCAGGAACTCCCGGGTCGCCTCCTCGAACTGCCCGGTGTAGAAGAAGGCCTCGCCCAGGCTGTCGTGCGGGTTGGCCTGGTCGGGGGCGTAGAAGGCGTAGCGCTGGAAACTCTGGACGGCCTTCTCGTACTCGCCCATGCCGAGGTAGATGTAGCCCTTCTTGTTGTGGATGTCGACGGCCTCGGGATCGAGCTCCAGGGCGCGTTCGAAGGCGGTCAGGGCCTTCCGGTACTCGCCCCGCTGCCGGGCCTGCTCGCCGAGCAGCCGGAGCACCCACGGGTGTTCGGGGTGGGTCTCGGCCAGCTCCGCGGTGATCTCACGAACCCGCTCCGGCCGATCGGTGTAGCGGGCGTGCGTGCGTTCGATCCACATACGCTCGATCTCCGACACCCCCGCGCTCAGGTCGACCGCGCGCTCGAGGTGCCGCTGGGCGTCGTCGCGTCGCCCGAGTTGCCACAGCACTCCGGAGAGCTGCAGGTGCGCCATGGCGAAGGTCGAGTCGGCCTCGACGGCGGCTTCGAAGGCCGCGGCCGCGGGCTCGAGGGCGTAGCGTTCGACGTATCCCTCGCCCTCCTGGTAGGACTCGTAGGCGACTTCGGAGGTGGTCGTGACCTCACGGGGAGCGTCGCCGAGCCACGTGCTCGCGCCCCAGACGCCGGCGGCGATCAGGGCGATCGTTCCGGCCACGATGATCAGGCCTCGTGTCATGCGAATCCTCCTGCGGAGTTCGTGGTCGCTCCGCTCCGGTCGTCTACGAGTCTCTTCACGTTCTGGTTGCCTCGGCGTGTATTCGCTCGTCGGCGGGTTCCCGACCGATTCCGTCACCCAGACGACGGACCACGATCAGGGTCATGTCGTCGGCGGCCGCGCCGTCGGCGTAGTCGTCGACGGCGCTCCGGATGCAGTCGACGATGGTTCCCGAGTCCTGCCCGTGGCACTGCTCGACCACCCGTTGCAGGCCCTCTTCGCCGAAGAATTCCCCGGTCGCATCGGCCGCCTCGGTGATGCCATCGGTGAACAGCACCAGGGTGTCGCCGGGCTCGAGGTCGACGGTGGCCTCGTCGTAGACCATGTCTGGAAAGGCTCCGAGCGGGGTGGCGCCGACGTCGAGCCAATGGATCCGACCGTCGGCGCGACGCAACAGGGGTGGATTGTGCCCAGCGTTGCTGTAGGTCAGACGCCCGCCCTCGGGGTCGAGCGTGGCCATGAAGGCGGTGGCGAATCGCTCGGGGTCGGTGCTCTCGTACAGCGAGGTGTTCACCGCCCCGAAGATCGAACCCGGCCCCGAGGCGTGGCGCACCAGCGCGCGGATCGAGGCCTGCAGGTTGCTGGCGAGCAGCGAGGCCGGCAGCCCCTTGCCCGAGACGTCGGCGATCACGAGCCCGCACTGATCGCCGGCGGTCAGGAAGTCGAAGTAGTCGCCGCTGACCTGGGCCGACGCGTGGTTCAGGGCCGACAGATCGAAGCCGGTGAGTTCGGGCACGGTGGCCGGCAGCAGACGCTGCTGGATCGACCGCGCGACCTCGAGCTCCTCTTCGAGGCGCTGGCGCTCGATCGCCTCTCGGTACAGGCGCGTGTTCTCGACCTGCACGCCCATCTGTCCGGCCACGATCTGCAGCACCTCGAGTTCGGCGCCGTCGTAGGCGACCTCGCTGCGCTTCGGTCCCAGGGCGAGCCCTCCGACCAGGCGTTCTCCGGCAAAGGCCGGCACCAGGATCTCGAGACCGGTCTCGCGGAGGTGCTCGACCTCGCGCTCGAGGTCCTCGCGTTGGCGCTGCCGCTCGGGGTCGGCCCCGCGCTGGAGGCGGGCGAGCTCGCCGGCCACCACTTCGGGTGTCACCGTCGCGCCTCGTCGTCGCACGAGTCGCGTCATGCGGGGCAGGGCCACGGTCTCGTCGGACTCGTCGTGGATCAGCGCCCCGTCGGGGCACTCCAGGAACTCGAAACGAGTGGGGTGGAGCAGACCGCCCACGCGCGCACGCACCAGCGTGACCAGGGTCGAGGTCTCGAGCGTGTGCGGGATCGCCTTGGCCAGGTCCTGCAGCGCCTGCTGCAGGTCGTGCTTCTCACGAAAGAACCGCCGTTCGAGGAAACCCTGGATCCGCTCGCGGGCGGGGGCGAAGGCGGCCGCGATCAGCAGCGTGGCGATGATCGCGACCAGCTGACTGTTCTGGCCGCTCAGGTCGAGCACGACGTTGCCGACGAGCACCACCAGCACGAAGTAGGCGCCGACCACCAGCCCGGTGAGCACCGCGTAGATCAGCGACCGGCGGATGAACACCTCGATGTCCATCAGCCGGTAGCGTGCGATCGTGTACCCGAAACTCACCGGGACCAGCACCATGGGGATCGCGCCGAGCAGGGCCAGGTCCTCGCGACCCAGGAGCTTGCCCAGGGCGATGTTGAACACCAGGAAGGGAAGTGTTCCCAGAACGGTTCCGAGGGTCAGGAACTTCACCCGCTGGCGCAGCGCCGAGTCCTGGCTCGACAGGTAGATCGACACCAGGCTCGCCAGGCCTGCCGTGAAGTAGAAGCCCAGGGTCATCTGTTCGACCGGCCCGATCGAGGCCATCTGTCGCTCGAAGAACTGATCGTAGGTGAACGACAGGTAGTACAGCACCGGGACCAGGTAGAGCGCGGGAGCGACCCATCGATTGCGGTCGAGGACGGTGCGTCGTTTCGGGAAGACCAAGAAGAAGTGCAGGAACAGCGGTGGCACCATGAGGCTCGCGAAGGTGCCCGCGTTCTGCACGAAGGTGTCGGACCAGTAGTAGATGCTACTGCGGTCGCTGGCCGAGAAGAAGTACACCAGGAACAACGTACACAGCAGGTAGAACAGCCGGGCCTGCACGAGCACGGGGTTGCGCCAGAAGACGTAGGCGCCGGCGAGCAGGTAGATCAGCCCCAGCCCGCAGTACACCAGATAGGTGGTCACGTCGGTGATGCGCGTGCTGCCGAGTTCGATGTCGGCCGTGAGGACCTCGCCCCCCCGGCGCACCAGATAGGGCACCACCTCGCCCACGTCCCGGCTCTGCAGCAGGCCCGAGGCGTGCCGCGGATCGCGGATCGCCTGCCGGTCGATGCCTTCGATCACGTCGCCCGCTCGGAGCCCGGCGCGGTGGGCAGGGCCGTCGTCCACCACGTCCATCACGCGGATCTGCTCGCCACCGAGTCGCCAGAGCGCTCCGTCGGTCGGTCTCGATCGCGTGGCGTCGTAGGCGCTGAACGAGGCCACGAGCAGCGTGAAGACACCCCACGCGACGAGCAGGTTGCGGGTCGTGGTCGGTTTCGTCATGGTCCCGGTGCGCACTGCGGTCGGACTCCGCCCCTCTGCGGCGCGACGGCCGCGCGGGTGGGCCGGTCCTCCGCCAGGGTCCGACCCATTATCGCGATGGGTCCGGGGGATGGAAAGGGAACTGTTCCACGTCGGGTGATCCCTACGTATCCGGGGCCGGTCCTGTTGCCCGGCTGCCGATGGGGCGCTAGCCTGGACATTCCGTGCCACCCTCCGGAGGAACGTCCCGGTGTCGGATTCCGACTGGCGCTCCCGCCTCGTCTCACTGCTCGAACCGGTCGGCGCCCGTGTCGTCGAGGCCTACGGCCGTACCGGACCGCTCCGCTACAAGGTCGGGCGCGAGGCCGTGACCCACGTCGACGCCGAGATCGAGTCCTTCCTCGCCGCCCGGATTCACTCCGAATTCCCCGATCACGCCATCGTGGGCGAGGAACACGGCCGCAGTGGTCCGGAGGGGGCCGCGTTCGAGTGGCACGTCGACCCCGTGGATGGGACGCTCAACTACGCCCTGGGGTTACCGGTGTTCAGCGTGGCCGTGGCCGTGGTGCACGACGGGGTCATCGAGGCGGGGGCAGTGGTCGACCCGTTGCGCGGGGATCTGTACGTGGCGGCGCGCGGCGAGGGGGCCTGGAGGGGCGACGAGCGCCTCGTCGTCAGCGACCGGAGCACCCTTCGCGAGGCCATCGCCAGCTTCCAGTCGTCGCGGCAGGGCCGCTTCGTGCGCGACGCGGAGATCCTCCAGCGGGTGTTCTCGTCGATCTCGAAGGTCCGGCGTCTGGGGAGCGTCGCCCTGGAGCTGGCCTTCGTCGCCGACGGCCGTCTCGACCTGCTGCTGGCCAGCAAGCACCGGCCGCAGAACCTGTACGACGTGGCCGCCGGGATGCTGCTGGTGGAGGAAGCCGGGGGGGCCGTCACCGACGGACGGGGCGCTCCCTTCCGCGAAGGGGCCAACGAACTCGTGGTGAGCAACGGCCACGTACACGCGGCCGCCCTCGAGCTGGTCCGCCCGTCGGAGGGAGGCGGGTCGTGAGCCGGGCCCGCATCGCACTCCTGGCCGTGGCGCTCGCCGCGGTGCTCGTGCGGGTGTGGGTGGTCCTCGATGCCGGGGACGCCCCTTTCTGGACGGTTCCGATCGTCGACGAGATCGCCTACATGCAGATGAGCGAGCGCGTGGTCCTGGGCCAGGATCCGCCGCACGGTGCCTACTACATGACCCCGGGCTACGCCTGGTTCCTGGCGGCGTTGGTCGCGATGGGAGCCCAGCTGCCGGCCGTGAAGTCGGTCCAGCTCGCGCTCGGTGTCCTGAACGCGGTGCTGGTCTTTGCTCTGGCCCGTCGCTTCTTCGACACGCGTGTCGGAGTGGTCGCGGGACTGCTGTGGGCAGTGGCGCCCACGGTGTTGCTGCACGAGATCCTGATCCTGAAGCCGACGCTGACGGTGTTCCTGGCGCTGCTCGCCCTCTGGCTGGTGGCGCGCGAGGGCGCCGGGCGGCTCGCCTGGGGGGTCGCCGGTCTGCTGCTCGGGGCGGCGGCCACGGTTCGAGGCGAGATGCTGGTGGTGGGTCTGGCTCTCGTCGTCGGGGCTCTGTTGGCGGCCCGTCGTGGGATCCGCCTCGCACCGGCCGGAGGCGCCGCTCCGCTCGTCGGTCTGGTCGCGATCCTCGCGGTGGTCGCCGTGCCCACCGCGCAGAACCATGCGCGCGGCGGCGGGCTGGTGGTGATCGCCTACAGCGGCGGTCCGAACTTCTACATCGGCAACCACGAAAGGGCCGACGGCAGCTACCTCCCGCTTCGGCCCGGACGCAGCGACGCGATGGTCGAGGAGGACGACGCCGTGCGGCTCGCGCGTGAGCAGTCCCCGCTCGCGCTCGACGCGGCCGGGGTGTCGCGCTTCTGGTGGCGTCAGGGGCTCGACTGGTGGGCACGCGAGCCCGCCGATGCCTTCGTGCTCACGGTGAAGAAGGCCGTGCTCCTGTGGGGCGCGTGGGAGGGCAACGACGTCCACTCGCTACCGATCGCCGGACGCTGGATCACTGCCCTGCACAATCCGCTGGTGCGTCCGTGGTTGATCTTCCCGCTGGCGCTGGCGGGCCTGGTGTTCCTGCGACCGTGGCGGCGAGGCTGGCCGCTGGTGGTGTTCCTGCTGGCCAGTTGGATCTCGTTGATCCCGTTCTTCGTGTTCGAGCGCTTCCGGATCCCCATGATGGCGGCAGCCACCGTCCTGGCGGCAGCGGTGGTGGTGCGGGCGTTCGATGCGTGGCGCGAGGGTCGCCGGCAGACGGTGATCGCAGGGGTCCTCGCCACGGGGGCGGCGGCCGGATTGCTGGCGCTGCCGTCGGTTCCGCGCGACGAATCGGCCCTGCACGTCAACGTGGGCTCGATGCTCTTGCAGCAGAGCCGATGGGAGGAGGCCCTGCGCGAGTTCGACGCGGTACGGCGCGATGCTCCGGGCGCGAAGCGGGTCGAGATCAACCGGGCCACGGCCCTCGACCGGCTCGGACGCCACCAGGAGGCTCTGCGCGCGCTGGCGACGGCCATGGAGGCCCTCTACGCCGAAGCGCGCGGGACGGGCCGGCCACCGGTCGAGGAGCTGACGTACTGCCACGAGCTGGCCGGCGACATCGAACGTCGACGCGGGCGGCTGGACGAGGCCGCCCGGCAGTACGAGGCCGCGCTGGGGCTGGCGCCCGGCCATCCGCGGGTGCGGCAGAAGCTCGGTGCACTGCGTCGCGGGCCGTGAGCTTGCCCCGGGCCCGTTCGCCCGGGTAGCCTTCGATCGTCGCCTTCCCCTTCCGGAGCGTTCCATGCGCATCTCGGTGCCGTGCCTCGTCCTCGTCGCAGTGTTCGCGGCATGCCCGGCCACGGCCGCGGACACGTGGACGGGTGGGGGGCCCGATCTGGCCTGGGTGACCACGTACCTGCGCCCCACCGGTCCCGGGGGTCCGCTCTACGCCGGCACCTACGGCGGAGGGATCTGGCGTAGCGACGACGACGGCGCCACGTGGCGCGAGGCGACCGAGACGGTCGGCGACGCGGTGGTGTGGGACCTGGCCGCCAGCGGAGACATCCGCAGCAGTCTGTACGCCGCCACCGAGGACCGCGGCGTGCTGCGCAACGAGGACGGCGGATCGCGCTGGTCGGCGGTCAATGCGGGTCTGGCCGATTCCGGACTCCCCCTGGTCTTCGACGTCGAGACGTTTCCGTTCGACCCTCGGCGCATCGTCGCGGGCACCAGCCTGGGGACCTTCGTGAGCCGCACGCGGGGCAGCGTGTGGGAGGACTCGTTGCGCGTGGGCCCGGTGGCTCCGGTGCGCGCCGTCGAGGTGTTGCCGGAGCGGCCACGGACCGTGGTCTACCTGGTCTTCGATGCCCTGGGTCTGCAGAGCGGCGACACCAGCACCAACCGCGAGATCACGGCCGGTCTGCCGGCCCGGCGCTTCCTCTTCGACCTCGCACCGTGGCCGGCGAGCGACGACAGCCTGGTGGTGGCCGACTTCGAGGGCTCGGTCTGGCAGCTGCGCGACCGCGAGCGCTTCGTGCCGATCACACCCACGGTCGACGGTCCCCGCCCGCGGTACTACCGCAGCGTGGTGGTACCCGGGGAGCCGCGCCCCACGATCCTCGTGGGCGCCGACCGTGGTTTGTTCCGATCGAGCGACGGGGGCACCACCTGGCAACGCTCCACGGGCGGCCGCGGCCGCGACGCCCCGGAGATCTGGGAGATCCATCCCGACGACCAGGGCCTGTTGCTCGGCAGCTTCGTCGACGGAGTTCTGCGCGAAGGTGACGACGGTCTCTGGTCGCCGTCGAACACCGGACTGCGCGCGGCCTGGGTGCGCTCGGTCGCCGCGGCCTCCGGTCGGATCCTGGCGGGCACGGCCCACGGCCGCGTCTTCCGCAGCGACGACGGGGCGGCGAGCTGGACGGAGGTGACCGGTGATCTGGTGGAGCTGCAGATCGGAGCCCTGCACGTCGTGTCTGGACGATGGCTCCTGGGCGCGGCCGGCGGCGTGTACACCTCCGACGACGAGGGGGAGACCTGGATCGCGGCGAAGCTCCCCCGGCCGGGGATGCGGGTCGGCGACTTCGCCAGCCTCGACGACGGGCGACTGCTCGCGACCAGCGACTCGGGCCCGATCGCGAGCGACGACGACGGACGGTCGTGGAGTCGGGTCGAAGGCCTTCCGGACGACCGCCCGACCTTCGCGTTGACGGTCGAGGGGGACCGCGCCGCGGTGGGCTACGATCCGCAGGGAGGCGAAGCCGCTGCCTTGTACGTGGGCGACGGGCGCTCGGCCTGGGGGTCGATTCCCCTTCCCGATGCGGGATCGATCCGCGTACGGGGATTGGCCTTCCGCGGTCCGCATGCCCTCTCGCTGCTCGTGGCCGTGCGCCCGGGGCCCGACGGCAACCTGCTCGTGGTCGAGGGACTCGATGCTGCATCGCGTCCGACGGTCACGCCACTGCGCGCCGGACCGGCCGGAGAGGTGGTCGAACCGACCGACCTGCTGCGCATCGCGGGTTCCCCGAGGTTGGTGCTCGCGACGAGTGCCCACGGAGTGTTCGTGTCCGACGACGGCGGATCCACCTGGGGGGAGTTCTCGGACGGACTCGACACTCCGCGTGTCGAGGATCTGGCCTTCGATCCGGGACCGGTGCCCCGGCTCGCCGCGGGGACTCTCGCGCGGGGGGCCTACGCGCGCGATGTCGACACCGCGCTCGCCCTCGACGACGCACCGGCCGACGGCCCACAGGTCGTTCCCGCGGCCACCCGGTTGCTGCCCGCGGCGCCGAACCCCTTCAATCCGCGGACGTCGATCCGCTGGGAGCAGGCGCATCGAGCCGACGTCAGGGTCGACCTCTTCGACCTCCGTGGACGCCGGGTACGATCCCTGCTGCAGACGCGCACCGAGGCCGGCCGGCACGGGGTGACCTGGGACGGCACCGACGACCAGGGCCGCGTCGTGGCTTCGGGTAGCTATCTCGTGCGCCTGCGGGTCGGTGCGCGCGCGCTGACCGGCCGGGTCACCCTCGTCCGCTGATCGGAGCCGTCGTGCGTGCGTGGCCGCGAGTTCTCCTGCCGGCCGTGATCGCGATGCTGGTCACCGGTTGTGCCGACGGGCCTCCGCCCGAGGTGGACGAGCCGGTCGTGTTCATCGGCGTCGACAGTGCGGACTGGACCTGGATCGATCCCCTGATCGAAGCCGGTCGCATGCCGAACCTGCAGGGATTGATCGAGCAGGGGACCCGCGGTCCTCTGCGCAGCCTCGAGCCCCTGGACAAGTCGCCCACGATCTGGACCACCATCGCCACCGGCAAGCGCCCCGTCGAGCACGGCGTGGTCGGCTTCATCGACCGCGGCGGCGCACCGAGCGCGTCGGACATGCGCACGGCGGTCACGTACTGGGAGATCCTGGGGCACCTGGGCCGTCGGCAGGCCGTGCTGGGGTGGTGGGTCACGCATCCGGCGCCGCCGCTGAACGGCGTGCTGGTGTCGGACTTCCTCCCGTACTTCGACCTGCGGACCAAGCAGGGCGAGGACGCGGCCTACCCGCCGCAGGAATGGGAAGCGCTGGCGCCCCACGTGGTCCATCCCGAAGACGTGGACGACGCCATGCTGGCCCGCTTCGTCGACGAGGCGGTCTGGCGCGCACACGGAGACGACGCCGACGCGCTCCTGGCCGATCTGCGCGCGATCGTGGCCGGCGATCTCACCTACCTGGCCATGGCCGAGGCCCTGCTCGCACGCGGTGGCTTCGACGTCTTCACCGTCTACTTCCGCGGGCTCGATCTCGTGAGCCACGACTACTGGCGGTGGTTCGAGCCGCGGTACTCGGGCCTGGAGCCGGAGGACTGGAGGGTGCGCATGCTCGGGTCGGTGATCGACGAGTACCACGTGTTCGTCGACGAACTGATCGGCCGCGTGCTCGACGGCGTCGACCCCCGCAGTCGCGTGCTGGTGGTGAGCGACCACGGCTTCGTCGGTCATCGTCGTGTCCGCGGGCGACGCACACTGGGGGTGCAGATGCACCGTCTCGAGGGACTCGTGGTGATGAAGGGTCCGGGCCTGCGCCGCGGGCACGTTCTCGAGGGAGGCGGCGTGAAGGACGTCATGCCCACCGTCCTGGCCCTGTGCGGGGTACCACCGGCGCGCGATCTCGACGGTGTCGTCCTGCACGATGCCTTCACGGCCGACCTGCGGCGGTGGTCGGGAGTCCTCGTCGAGCAGTCGATCGCGTCGTACGAAGGCATCGTTCCGCGCACGGGACGTGAGGCCGAACCCGATCCCGAAGCCGAAGCCGCCACTCTGGAGAAGCTGCGGGCGCTGGGCTACGTGGACTGATCGTCGAGCCAGCGGTCGAAGGCGACGCGTCGGGCCGCGGCCCGGTCCGGGTCGTCGGGCGTGCCCGGCGGCGCGCCAGTCGCCGCAGCGTCGGCCGCCGCGACCACGTGCCCGAATTCCTTGCGCAGGGCACGCCAGGCACCGGCCAGGGCACGCTCGTCGCCGTGGCTCCAGTCGTGCTCGATCTCCACGGCCATGTCCTCGGCCCGATCGGCCCCGGCCTCGAAGGCCAGGTCGAACCAGTGGCGGAGCAGCCGGCGCGCGGCGGGATGTCGCGGATCGTGGAAGAATCCCCGGACCTGCGAGCGCAGGCTGTAGCCGAGCAGGCGGGCGGAGCGCACGTAGGGGTCGGTGGCCAGCTCCGAAGCCAGGTCCCGGCTGCGGGCCCGTGCCCAGTCACGGATCGGGTCGGCTGTGTCCATGCGGCAGCATCGCGCTCGAGGTCTTGCCCCGCGACTCCACCGGGTCGACATTGGTGCGGATCGCGGTCGGCGCGATGGAAGCACGGACTCCGCCGCCCTGACCAGCCCGAATCCCGTTTCCGTGGATCCGATCGCCGAGGTGGTCATGCCGAGTCCACGACTCGTGTCGTGTGTGCTCTTCGCCGTGCTCGCAGTCGGCGGAGCCACGCCGGCAACGCCGCAGGACCGTGGACCGGGCGACCCCTACGACGTGCTCGACGACACCGGCGCGCCAGACCCCCGGCAGCCGTGGGAGGGCTGGTACGGCCCCCTGGCCGACGGTCTGATCGGTCTGCGCTTCGGCATGGACCGCTTCGTGGTCCTGCGCACGATGGCCGACCGCGAGGACCTCGAGAGCAGCGCCGCCCGCGACGGGCAGCTCCGCTTCGAGGGTCGGTTCCTGGGCCAGGCGGCCGAGGTCCTGCTGGACTTCACCGAGCCGACCCCCGGCGACCACACCGGCCGGCTGCACCGGATCCAGGTGCAGTGGAGGCTGTTCGGTCTTCCGAGCCGGCCCCTGCGCCTGTACGAACAGCTCGACGGGCTGCTCGCGGCCCGCTACGGCGATCCGGTCTCGGAACACGACGACGGATTTGCGGCACTCGACAGCGGCGACGGTCTGGTGCGGCGCGTGTACGTGGGGCCGGAGGCCCGGGCCCAGGTCCAGATCGAGGCCTATCGGTCGCAGCGATACTGGGTGATCCTGGCGCTCGAGAGCCCACAGCTCACGCCGTCGACGCCCTAGCTCCACGCCGTCGACGCCCTGGCTCCCGGAAAGCGGAGATCCCGGCCCAGGCAAGGGAGGACCGGGATCTTGGCGAGATCCGCCCCCGTCGGTGGGAGCCGGCGAAGCTCCCGGGCGAGACCCGACGGGACCTGAGTCGATCGTCGAGCCGGATCCGGGCGGCTGGCGAGCCGCCGTGGTTCCCGACTGCGAGATGAAGAGACGATAAGTGTTCCGAATTCGTGAAGTCAAGCGGCTTGTAAAGAGAGTTTACAGACGTCGAACGGCCCCCGGTGTCACCCGGGGGCCGTTCGTACACCGCTCACCGGCGGACTCGGGCCCTAGACGTAGGGGCCGGTGTAGCTGATCAGGGTCTTCACGTAGTTCGCTCGCTCGAAGGCACCCGGTTGGGGGGACTTCTCGCGGCTCATGCTGCCCTTCATCTGCTCGACGCTCTCGTACTCGTTCTCCTCGAGCCAGCTGCGCACGCCGTGCAGCACGTTGGCAACGTGCGTCGGCCCGCGGCGTAGCAGGGCCGAGGTCATCATGACCGTGTCGGCCCCGGCCAGCAGGAGCTTGATCACGTCGGGTGCTCCCTGCACACCGCTGGTCGCTGCCAGAGACACACCCAGCTCGTCGCGCAGAAGGGCGATCCAGCGCAGCGGCAGACGGCTCTCGAACGACGTGCTCAGCTCGACGTTCGGGTGCACCTGCAGGGCCTCGAGGTCGATGTCGGGCTGCAGGAAGCGGTTGAACAGCACCAGGCCGTTCGCACCGGCGTCCTGCAGACGCAGCATCATGTTCCCGATCGAGCTGAAGTAGGGCCCGACCTTCACCGACAGCGGGATCGAGACCTCCTTCTTCACCGCCTGCACCAGGTCGATGTACTGCTGTTCGACCTCGGCGCCGCTGACCTTCGGGTCGGCGGCGATCAGGTAGATGTTCAGCTCGAGCGCGTCGGCCCCGGCTTCCTCCATGAGCTTCGCGTAGCGCAGCCATCCGCCGGTGGTCGTGCCGTTCAGGCTGGCGATCACCGGCACCTTCAGCGCCTTCTTCGCGTCGCGCAGCAGGTCGAGGTACAACTCGGTGCCCGTGTTGTAGCCCTCGAGTGGCGGGAAGTAGTCCAGCGCCTCGGCGAAGGACTCCGCCCCGTACTCGTCCATGCGGACGCGTTCGGTCTCCTCGTGGATGATCTGCTCCTCGAAGAGCGACGGGAGCACGATGGCGCCCACGCCGGCCTCTTCGAGGCGCTGCAGGTTCTCGAGCTTGCCGGTCATCGGCGAGGCCGAGGCCACCACCGGGTTCGCCAGGCTCAGCCCGAGGTACTTGGTCTTCAGATCGACGGCCATTCGTCTTCCTCCGATGGTCTCGGGCCTACTGGTCGTTCGCGTCGCCGGAACCGTTGCCGGCGTCCTCGGGTTCGACGGTCTCGACCCCGGTCATGCCGGGCACGGTGCGTTCCACACTCGCCATCTGCTCGTACAGGCGCCAGCGCTCGTCGATCTCCTCCTGGGCGATCGCGGTCAGGCGATGGAAGGCCTCGGAATCGATCCGTTCGAGCATGGCGAAGCGGGCTTCCTTGGTGGCGAAGTCCGTGTACGGGATCTTCGGCTTCTTGCTGTCGAGCTGGAAGGGATGGTGGTCGGTCTCGCTGTGCCGCGGATCGAAACGATACAGCGGCCAGTAGCCCGAGTTCACGGCTTCCTTCTGATGGGTCATGCCGGTGGTCATGTCGATGCCGTGTGCGATGCACTGGCTGTAGGCGATGATCACCGACGGTCCCGGCCACGACTCGGCCTCGAGGAAGGTCTTGATCGTCTGCTTGGGATTGGCGCCGAGTGCGATCTGGCCCACGTAGACGTTGCCGTAGGACATGGCGATCATGCCGAAGTCCTTCTTGGCCCCGGGCTTGCCGCCGGCTGCGAACTTGGCCACCGCCGCGCGCGGGGTGGACTTGCTCGCCTGGCCACCGGTGTTCGAGTAGACCTCGGTGTCGAGGATCAGCAGGTTCACGTTGCGGCCGCTGGCCAGCACGTGGTCCACGCCCCCGAAGCCGATGTCGTAGGCCCAGCCGTCGCCGCCGACGATCCACACGCTCTTGTTGGCGAGCGCGTCGATCACCTTCAGCAGGTTACGGGCGTCCTCGCTGTCCATCTTCGACAGCTTGTCCTTCACGCCGGCGATACGGGCCCGCTGGGCCTCGATGTCGGTCTCGTCGTTCTGCTCGGCGTCGAGGATGCCCTGGACCGTCTTCTCGCCCAGGTCGCCGGCCATCTTCTTCAGCAGGTGCACGGCCAGCTCCATGTGGCTCTCGAGCGACAGACGCATGCCCAGACCGAACTCGGCGTTGTCCTCGAACAGCGAGTTCGACCAGGCAGGTCCGCGCCCGTCGTCGTTGACCGCGTACGGGGTGGTCGGCAGGTTGCCGCCGTAGATCGACGAGCAGCCGGTGGCGTTGGCGATCAGGATGCGGTCGCCGAAGAGCTGCGTGAGCAGCTTGATGTAGGGGGTCTCGCCGCAGCCCGCGCACGCACCGGAGAACTCGAACAGCGGTTCGAGCATCTGGCTGCCCTTCACCGTGTCCAGGCGCGCCGTCTTGCGGTCGGTCTCCTCGATGTCGAGGAAGAAGTCCCAGTTCACGCGCTCGCGTTCGAGGTGGTCGAGCTGGGGCTCCATGTTGATCGCCTTGTGCGAACGATCGGACTTGGAGAAGGCCGGGCAGACGTCGACACACACACCGCAGCCGGTGCAGTCGTCGGGTGCGACCTGCACGGTCATCTTCTGGCCCGGGTACTCCTTGGTCTTGTAGTCCATCGACTGGAAGCTGTCGGGAGCACCGTCGAGCACGGCCGGCTCGTAGACCTTGGTCCGGATCGTCGTGTGTGGGCAGACGAAGGCGCACAGACCGCACTGGATGCAGATGTCGTCGTCCCACACCGGGATCTCACGCGCGATGCTGCGCTTCTCCCACTGGGCGGTGGCGGTGGGGAAGGTGCCGTCGACGGGCATGGCGCTCACCGGCAGCAGATCCCCCTTCCCGGCCATCATGATCGAGGTGACCTTCTTCACGAAATCCGGGGCCTGCTCGGGCATGTCGGGCACCAGCTCGCGGACCTCGCCGGTGATTGTCTCGGGCACCTTCACTTCGTGCAGGTTGTCGACGGCCATGTCCACGGCGTCCCAGTTGCGCTGCACGACGACCTCGCCGCGGGCACCGTAGGTCTTCTCGATGGCCTTCTTGATCTCGTCGATCGCCTGGTCCCTGGGCAGGACCTCGCTCAGGGCGAAGAAGCAGGCCTGCATGACCGTGTTGATCCGCGTGCCCATCTTGGCCTTCTCGGCCACCGTGCCCGCGTCGATCACGTAGAACTTCAGCTTCTTGTCGACGATCTCCTGTTGCAGCTTGCCCGGCAGGTGTTCCCACACCTCGTCAGGGCCGTAGGGGCTGTTCAGCAGGAAGGTCGCACCGTCGACCGCGAGGTCGAGCATTTCCATCTTCTCGGTGAAGACGAACTGGTGGCAGGCCACGAACTGTGCCTTGCGGATCAGGTACGTCGAGTTGATCGGACGGGGACCGAAGCGCAGGTGCGAGATCGTGGTCGAGCCGGACTTCTTGCTGTCGTAGACGAAGTAGCCCTGAGAGTAGAGGTCGGTGGACTCGCCGATGATCTTCGACGAGTTCTTGTTCGCACCGACCGTACCGTCGGCGCCGAGGCCGAAGAACACGCAACGACGCACGTCGTCGGGCTCGGTGGACCAGTCGGGGTCGTAGTCGACCGAGGTGTGGCTGACGTCGTCGACGATCCCCACGGTGAAGCCGTGGCGGGGCTCCTTGCTGCCGAGCTCGTCGAACACGCCTTTCACCATGGATGGCGCGAACTCCTTCGAGCCCAGGCCGTAGCGGCCACCGAAGACCTGCGGCAGCTCGGTCTGCTTGCTGCGCGCCCACTGGCGGGCCAGCGCGGCGACCACGTCGAGGTAGAGCGGCTCGCCCTCGGCGCCCGGCTCCTTGGTACGGTCGAGCGCGGCGATGCGCTTGACGCTGGCCGGGATCACGCTCAGCAGGTCGGCGGCGTTGAACGGACGGTACAGGCGGACCTTCACCATGCCGACCTTCTCGCCCTCGCTCACCATGCGGTTCACGGCCTCCTCGGCCGCGCCGATGCCCGAACCCATCATGACGATCACATGCTCGGCGTCGTCGGCGCCCACGTACTCGAAGGGTGCGTAGTGACGGCCGGTGAGCTCGCCGAACTGCTGCAGCACCTCTTTGAAGATGCCGGGAATGTTCTGGTAGTAGGGATTGATGGCTTCGCGGGCCTGGAAGAACACGTCGGGGTTCTGCGCGGTGCCGCGCAGAACCGGGTGATCCGGGCTCAGCGCCCGCTCACGCATGGCGCGCACGTCGTCATCATCGATCATGGCCCTGATCGTGTCGTCGTCGAGCTCGTAGATCTTGTTGAGCTCGTGCGAGCTACGGAAGCCGTCGAAGAAGTGCAGGAAGGGCACGCGTGCCTTCAGCGTGGCCGCCTGGGCGATCAGCGCGAAGTCGTGGACCTCCTGGATGCTCCCGCTGCACAGCTGCGCCCAGCCGCACTGGCGGGTGGCCATGACGTCGCTGTGATCGCCGAAGATCGACAGTGCGTGGGTGGCGACGGCGCGCGCCGCGACGTGGAAGACCGTCGGCGTGAGCTCGCCGGCGATCTTGTACATGTTCGGAATCATCAAGAGCAGACCCTGCGAGGCGGTGAAGGTCGTGGTCAGCGACCCCGCCTGCAGCGATCCGTGGACGGCGCCGGCGGCCCCGCCCTCGCTCTGCATCTCGATGACCTCGGGGACGGTGCCCCATATGTTCGTCCGGCCCTTCGCCGACCACGCGTCCGCGTGTTCACCCATGTTCGAGCTGGGCGTGATCGGATAGATGGCGATGACCTCGTTGGTCTTGTGGGCGGACAGAGCGGCAGCTTCGTTGCCGTCGACCAAGAGAACCCTCTGGGTCATGACGCCTCCTGCTCGATTCTCTGGTGGAAGAAGGGGGATCGCCGAACTACGAGCAGCCGTTCGAGTTCACGGCCGTGAGGCGCGACCCGGGCGCAGGTTCGGTGTGGGTTCAGTACACGGCCGCACCCGTCGGCAGACCAGATCGAATCTGTGAGGGTCACAGCTCAGGCGGGGGTCGTCGCGGCGGGTGCGGCCGTCGTTCCGGCTCAGTCCGCTTCGACCTCACGGAGACGCAGGGCGACGAGGCTTCCCGCGACCCCCAGGACGGCCAGAAGGGCGACCAGCGTGCGTTCGCTGTAGGCCGACGCCACCGCCCCCAGGGCGGTACTCAGGACGAGGACCGACCCCATCACGGTGTTGGCCACGGCCACGTACAGCGGGCGCAGGTCGTCGGGAGCCAGATCGACCACGTAGGTCTTGCGGCCCTGACGGATGCCCTCGTGGGCGAGGGCCAGCAGGAAGTACAGGATGCCGAACACCACGGCGGCGGGTGTTCCCGCGAGGCCGAGTCCGGCCACCACGAAGACCGTGGCCAGGACGGTGGCGGCGGCCAGGCCGCCGACGACCAGGGTCCGCCGGCTCGACAGGTCGGCGGCGCGTCCCCACAGCCATCCGCTGACGAACTGCGCGGCGGAGGCGGCCACGAGCAGCGCGCCGAGTCCGGCGCTGGCCCCGTCGGTGCCGCGGCTGGCGAGCATGGTCACGTAGGGCATCGACAGCACGGTTCCGGCGAGCAGCCCGCGCGCGAGGCAGAAGCGGCCGAAGTCGGGGTCGTCGCGCAGCAGCCGCAGGCCGTAGCGGATCGACGCACCGTTGCCGTCCACCGCGGCGGGCGGTTCCTCGATCGAGCGGGCCAGCCAGCCGGCCACGGCCCAGGCGACCACGGCCCCGACGACGAGCACCAGCGGGGCGATTCCGGGGTCCTCGGAGCGTCGCAGGCCCAGGGTGAGGCCGGCGGCCAGGGTCAGCAGACCCGCTACGCTCGAGGCGGTCCCTCCGAGACGCCCGCGCCGACCGTTGGGCACGGTGCGCCCGAGCAGGTCCTTCGACGACAGGGAGGCCGCCGCCCGACCGACCGAGAACACCCCGATCGAGACGACGGCGAGCACGCCGAGGAGGACGCCGCGGCTCGACGACGCCGCCAGGGCGATCGCACCGATCGCCGCGGCCTGCACGAACAGTCCCGTGACGTACACCCCGCGCCGGTACGCGCGCCGGGCCATGAAGCGTCCGAGCCACAATTGGGGGAGCAGGGCACCCGCTTCGCGGATCGGAACCAGCGCACCGAGCAAGCCCGACGGCACGCCCAGAGCCGCCAACCACCACGTGAGCACGTGGCGTGGGCTGGCCAGGACGTCGCCGATCTTGCTCGCGGTGCGCGCCACGAGCTGGGCCGCGAAGTTGTCGGGCCAGCTCTCGCGCACGTCGACGTGCAGGTCGTCGACGTGCTCGGCGTCGTCGGCCGCGGCGAGGCGGCGGCCGAGCGTGCGCAGGAAGGGGTCGGTCACCCGCGGAGGCTCCGGGATCGGGGACGGTGCCGATCGATGGAAGCCCCCGGCACGGGATCTGTCAACCGCAGCCGCCGCTCAGCTTCGGCGCCTTGACCGTGCGCTTCACCTTGTCCTGGTAGTCGAGGGGCTCGAGGCGGTGTGCGTCGGGCAACGACGCGGGATGGCGATCGCCGAGTGCGGCCGAGAGGCCCCACGCGAAGGGCTCCTCGGACAGGCAGCTCTCGGTCTGCACCGGCAACAACAACGCGGCCGCGGCACTCGCGACGGATGCCGTGGGTTCGTGCGGCTGCGGCTCGGGCTCGCTGAACAGTTCCACCCACCGGTTCAGCCCGCCGGCCAGCACGTACACGTTGCGGACTCCGCGCGCGCGCAGCATGCGCCAGGCGGACTCGGCGCGGGCCTCGTCGTTGCCGGTGATCACGACGATCGCGTCGTCGACCAGGTCATGGCCCCAGGTCGACTGCAGGGCGTCGCAGTCCACGCGTTCCGCATCGGCGAGGTGGAACAGGTTGAAGTCCGACTCGTCGCGCACGTCGACGATGCGCAGACGCACCAGGTCGTCGTGCATCAGCTCGAGCAGCTCGCCGGGGTGTACGTGCACGTCGCGCGACACGAGGGTCTCCTCGAGCTGGTCGTGCTGCCAGGCGAGCCGGTCGTCGAGGGTCGGATCGCCGACCAGGGTCATGGCCATGGTCGTGCCGATCAGCGCCGCGGCCGCCAGGAACTTCCAGGGGGCTCTCATCGCGCGACCTCCGTGGTGGCATCCGGGGTCTCGGTGGTCTCTTCGCGCGGGGCGTCGCCGAACACGGCCTCGAGCCGTTCGGCGCCCCAGAACATGAACACCGCCATGCACCCTACGAGGAAGGTCACGAGCACGGTGGGGATCCCCAGCCAGTCGGCCAGCGTGAAGCGGCCCATGGCCCCGGCGTTCTGGAAGAAGTCCCAGAAGGACGGCACGACCTCACCGAACACGAACACCCCGAGGGTGACGCCGAGTACGAAGAACACACCGTCGAGCTTCAGCGTGGCGGCGGCGACCAGGCTCGTCCCGGGGCAGTAGCCGCCGACGATGAAACCGACGCCCATGATCAGTCCACCGACCACGCCCGAGGCCAGGTAGGTGGGATTGACGAACACGCGCGACAGGTCGACCCAGCCGATCGCCCACGCGAAGTGCACCAGCACCATGGCCGTGACGATGGCGGTGAACATGACCTTGAGCACGGTCATGTCGCGCAGGTAGAACTGCGCGGCCAGCCGCCGCGAGTCGCCGAAGCCGGCGCGTTCGAGCACGAAGCCGAAGCCGAAGCCGATGGCCAGGTGGACCAGGATCGAAGTGATTCCGTCGAGTGCGAAGGGACCCATGATCGTCTCCTAGTCGTTCCAGAGCCGGCGCACGAAGTACGCCAGGGCGTAGCCACCGATGAACACGCTGAACATGAAGGCCCAGCTTCCCACCGAGAGCATCGCTCCGCCGCTCAGTGCCTGTCCGCTGGTGCAGCCGCGCGCGAGCCGCGCACCGAAGCCCATGATCGTTCCGCCGATCAGCGCGAACATCCATCGCTGCTGCGGTGTGATCCGCGCCCCGCGGAAGGTCTCGACCTTCATGCGTCCGGCCGTCAGGCCCGACACCAGGCCACCGGCGATCGCGCCGAGGACCATCCACGTGATCCAGTGGTCGAAGGGATTCGTGTCGCCGCCGGCCATCGGCGCCAGGTAGGGATTGGTGTCGACCTGCGCGGGGGCGACGGCGTCGACGCCGGCCGCCACGACCCGGCCGACCGCCCCCGACGCCCCGAGCCCGTGCCCGGCGATCACGAAGGACGCGGTCAACACCAGGCCGAGCGCGAAGCCGGCCACGTAGGGATTCCAGGAAGCACGCGGCAGCGTCGTCATCGGGCCGCCTCCTCGGTGGTCGTGTCGTGTCGGGTCTTCAGGTCGCCGTGGACCATGGCTTCGAGGTTCGTCGTGGGCGTCTCGCCGGTCGTGGTCAGGTAGAGGTGCATGATCGTGAAGGCGAGGAACAGCCAGGCGCACAGCGCGTGGATCGGCACCAGCCAGCCCAGGCCGCCGATCGAGGCCACCAGCTCGGGCCAGCGCGACGCGCTCCAGATCAACAAGCCGGTGATCACCTGCAGCGGCAGCAGCACGTTCAGGATCACGAGATAGGTGACCTGCTGCAGCGGGTTGAGCTTGTGCTCGGCGTCGTGCTGCATGGGGTGCGGCTCGCCGCGGAAGATCCCGTAGGCGTAGAACCGCACCTGCGCGAGCGACATGGTCACGAAGTCGCGCGGCTGCGGACCGAACTGCCGGATCATGCCGCTGGTGACGAAGTAGAACAGACCCATGGCCGCGTTCAGCAGGAGCAACACGGCGAAGGCGTTGTGCACGAGCACCGCGGTGCGGAAGCCGAAGATCGACACTGCCTCGGGCGCGTGGATCTCGGCGCCCGTCACCAGCAGGGCGAGGATGGTCACGGCCTGCACCCAGTGCCACGCGCGCTCGTGGAAGGTGTACAGGGGGATGCGGCGGATGCCGTCGATCGGGTTCGCGCTCATCGGGCCGCCTCCGTCCGGGGTTCGAGTTCGGGGGTCGTGGCGCGCTGCCGCCGCGCCGCCCACAGGACCACGCGCAGACCGCCGTGCAGGACGACACCGGCGATCACCATGAGCACGGCCAGCACGCCGATCCGGTCGACCCACGGCGCGCGCGAGAAGCCGAGCAGGTACAGTCCGGCGATGTCGGGGTCGGGGGTCACCACGACGTGGCCGCAGCTGGTCGTGTGGACCTCGCCGGGCATTTCGACGCCGCCGTCGCCGACGAGCGTGGGGAGCACGCCACCCGGCGCGAAGTCGGCCAGGACGAAGTCCTCGCCCACGCGCGAGGTCTCGCCGTGGCAGGTCGAGCAGTCGCGGGTCGCGCCGCCACGCCCGGCCACGCCGTGCGACACGCGGTAGGCCTGGGTCTCGGCGCGGATCTTGGGATCGCGAACGCCTGTGGCGCGCAGCCGCGCGGCGACGGCCTCGATCTGGTGATCGTGGAGCAGTCCGAGTTCGATCGGTTCGAGGGTGCCGTTGCCGGTGGCGTCGAGCACGCGACGGATCTCGGGGCGGACGTCGTCGCCGTCGAACCACGCGGCGTGGAGTTCCTCGCGGGTCACGGGACGCTCACGGGCGGTGTCGTACCAGTACCAGGTGCTCACCAGGTTGTGCGGTGCGAGCCGGCGCTCGCCGTCGGGTCCGGTGCGCGGGAGCAGGACGGGGCGGAAGCCCTCGAGCAGGGTCGACGCCGACTGCGGGTCGCCGTGCGCGCCGCGGTGCAGCACGCGGGGTTCGCCGTCGGCGGTGAGGACGGTCCAGTCGGTGGTCTGGCGCGCCGGGCCCATGCTGCGCGGCACGTGGCAGGCGGCGCACTCGAGCGCGTCGAAGTGACGGTCGCGGTAGGGCAGCCACTCGTGGGCGGCCGAGGCGTCGTGGCAGTCGGCGCAGGTGCGGATGCTGCCGTCGAGATGATCGCGCATGGTGCCCTGCGCGCTGCGGCCCTTGGCCAGGTCGTGGCTCGGGCGCTTCAGGTACTCCTGCACGTCGAGCCGACGGGCGTCGAAGCGCAGGTGGTCGGGGCGGTCGGCGTTGGCCTCGGCGTAGGCGCCGGGGTTGTTGGTGGAGGCGTGGCAGTCGGTGCAGTCGACCAGGCGCTCGGCGTGCACGTCCCAGGCGCGGGCGAGGGTGTCGCGGCCGGCCACGTTCATGCCGCTGCGCGCGATGCGTCCGGGCGCGAAGATCGCGCCAGTGGTCTCGGTCTGACGACGTCGAGGATCGGGTGCCACGAAGAAGGGATCGGCGGCGGAGGTCACGACCGCGCCGTGGCACTGACCGCAGTTCTCGGCGGTGGCGCTCCGCAGACCGAGCGTGGCGGCGCTCACCGCTCCCTTCTCGTCGAACAGTGCGTCGACCCACTCCCAGGCCTCGCCATCGCGTTCGACGAGTCCGGTGTTCGCGAGCGTCGCGATGGCGGCGGTGCCGAAGCGGCCGGCGCTCAGCTCGGCGATGCGCGCTTCGTTCGCGGGATCGTCGCCGTGGCACAGGAAGCAGTTCAGCTCGGCCACGCCACTCTCGTTCCAGTCCCAGGCGGTGATCGCGCCGTCGTCGGTGCGGGCGTGGGTGAACGCAGCGGGTTCGTCGCCGGCTTCGAGATCGAGCAGCGAGCGCCCTTCGGTGTCGACGGTGGCGAAGCCGCCGCCCACGTGCCGTGCACCGTGGCGTCGCAGCCAGTCGGCGATGCCGATCGTGAAGTCGCCGTCGAAGTCCACGCGGTCGTAGGTGATCGGATCCCAGCGGTTGATCGGGCCGGTGCCGCCGTCGAAGGCGCGCCCACTGCGGGCGAGACCGGCTTCGTCCAGGCCGAGCCAGGCGTGGGCGTTGTGCTCTTCGATCCACGCGGTGTCGTGGCAGCGGTTGCAGCTCTGCATGGGCGAGACGGGGTTGCCGGAGGCGACCACCGGCGTGCCGTCGCGGTCGCGGAGGACGACGTCGGGGTGGAGGCCGGGGTGGAGGAACGGCGAGGCGGGGTTCTCGGGCGATGTGGTCGCGGCGTCGTCGGTCGACTGGACGGCCGCCGCGGGGGCGCTGGCCGCAGGGGCGCTGGCCACGGTCATGCTGGCCGCGATGACGCTCGCGGTGGGGGCGCTGGCCGCGATGACGCTCGCTGCGGTGACGACGAGCACGGACAGGGCGAACGACTTCATCGCGTGCCTCCCTGGTGATCGGTCGTGGTGGTGCTGGACGCGGTTCGGGTGATGCCGGCGCGCCGGCGGCCGCCGCGTTCGGCGGGGTCGCCGTCGTAGCCCAGTGCGGGCCAGTCCATGCGGCCGTCGTCGCCGTGGCAGTCGGCGCACTGCAGGGACTCGTCGGCGGGAACGACCATGTGCGACAGCGGCCAGTACATCTCCGTGCGCGCAAAGCCGTACGAGCCGCTGTACTCCAGACCGCTGGCCTCGGCGCCCAGGCGCAGGGCCTGGTCCCAGTCGAAGGTCTCCCAGTAACCGCCCTCACCGTAGGTCTTGGGGTTCACGAAGTGGCCGAGTTCGGCATCGTAGGGCTGCCGACCACGGTGGATCTTGAAGGGCCAGATCTTCGCGCGCGGATCAGCGGCGTCGCCGTGCGGGCGGTTCATGGCCGTGATGCCATCGGGATCGATCGGATCGCCCTTGAGGTAGCGATCGCTCGTTCCGTTGTACCAGGCGTAGTCGGGGGCGACGTCGGTGTCGTAGACGAAGCTCCCCTTGCCCTTCATGTACTCGTGTGGATCGGGATCGGGGCGGTCCTCGCCGGCCGTCGACCAGTCCCACTGCATCTTTGTGGCCACGCGTGGGGCCATGCGGGGGATGTGGCAGGTCTGGCAGGCGACGGCTTCGACGTGCGAGTTCAGGCGCTCGTCGCGGTGCGGGGCCGCGGCGTGGCAGTCGGTGCAGCCGATGCGCTTGGTGTTGCTCACGCTCACGCTCATGCTGCGACCGGGAATGTCGTGGTCCTCGGTGCGGTGGCAGTCGACGCACTGCAGGTCGTGACGGCCCATGTGCACGTCGATGGCGGCGGTCGGGAACATCATGCTGCCGTCGAGGTCACCGTGCTTGACCGCGTTGCCGCCACCACCGTTGAAGTGGCAGGTGCCGCAGTTCGCGCGCGTGGGTCGGCCCACGCTGCGCGCGGCCTCGAGCAGGTCGACGTGTTCGGCCGGACGACCGGCGCCGGTCGGATCCTTCTGGTACTGACCGCTGCGATCGTGGCAGATCAGGCAGTCGATCTTCGTGGCGTCGGCGAAGTCGAAGTCGGCGTCGTCCCAGCCGTAGCCGGCGTGGCAGCTCGTGCAGCGCGGCCAGTTGCTCTCGATCGAGATGCAGAAGTTGTTCAGCAGGTTCTTCTTGCCGATCTCCTGCGTACCGTCGGCCGTCTCGACGTGATCGCCCGCCCAGGTCCAGTGCGCGGTGTGCAGGAAGTCCTGCGCCGCGTCGGCGTGGCACTCCATGCAGGCCTGCGTGACCGCGGGCCCGTCGGCGAAGTCGGTGTCGAAGAAGGTGGAGTGGTCCACGTGCGCGGCGACCTCGGGCAGCTGCGACCAGGGATCGTCGAGCTCCGGCGCGCGCGGCTTCTGCAGTTCGACGAGCACCACGGCGAGCCCGACGACGGTGACGATGACGAGAGCGAGTACCAGACTGGGATGCGGTCGCATCGACGGGCCTCCTCCGAGGACGCGTGCGGCTCCGGTGCGGGTGGTGGCGGAGCCTCTCGGTGTCGGAGAGAGAGATATCGCCGTGTCGATTCGATCACAGCAGTAAATATGTGACTATGAGTATATGCTCCGAAAAGCAAGTAGTTGGATGTGTTGGAGTTGTGGTCGATTCCCGTGCTGTCGGATGCTCCGTTCGTCGTTCGGGGGAGGCCGGATCCCGGGCTCCCGGCGCTGCGCGCGACGACGCCCGGCCGATGTTCCGGTCGGATTCCGGACATTCTGCCCTCGATCCCCGGCAGGATTCGGTCTGATGCACGTGGATCGGTGATTCCCGATACGCCTCGGCGTCACGATTTCGGAGCAGGCTTTCCGGTTCTGATTCCAGGGCCCAATCGGCTGTCCCGGGGCGAATTCGGCGCATTCGAAACCCAGGCTGCGTGGACCCCGCGCGCGAACCGGAACTGGTCCGAAGTCGGACGAAGGTGAGCACGGCTCCTGCTGAGGCTCGCGGACCAGCGCGGCGGATGTCCGATTCCGCTCCCGCGCGTCGTCGTTGACTCGTCCGAGAGGGTGTTCGGGATGGATCGTCGAAACGTGGATCGTCGGACCGGGAAGCTCGCTGCCCGTTCGTGGGCAGGATTCGGTCTGGGGTGCCTGGTGGTGTCCCTCGTGCTGGGCACGGTGATGCCCGTCGCGGCCCAGACCGTCGACATCGGAGGCTTCCTCAAGTCGTCCTACTACTACGACACGCGACAGATGGTCGCGGCGCGGGAGGGGGACCATGCCTTCTATCCGCTCCCCGAGTCGATCGAGGACGGCCAGGACGTCAACGAGACCGGCAACCTCCTGTTCTTCCCGTTCTTCTCACGGATGACCTTCTCGATCGGCGATCTGCCCGAGGTGGGTGGCGCGATCGTGAGCGGATATTTCGAGGCCGACTTCTTCGGGGCGAGCAACGCCGTGCTCAACTCCCTCCGGATGCGCCGCGGTTTCGTGAAACTCGAGTGGGAGCGGCACGAGGCCGTGTTCGGCATGGACTGGTCGCCCACCTTCGCCGGCGTGTGGCCGCGGACCGTGGCCACCGAGGCCGGCTCGCCGTACCAGACCTTTGCGCGTCTGCCGCAGGCGCGGTACACGTTCGCGCCCGACGGCTATCGCTTCCACGTGGTGGCCGCCCAGCAGCGCGACGCCTTCTCCGACATCGGCGGTCGGAAGCAACAGCAGCAGGCGGAGCTGCCCACCCTGATGGGCTTCGCCGAGCTGCGCCGAGAGCGCTTCGTGCTCGGTGCCGGTGGTTGGGTGAAGTGGATCCGTCCCGACCTCGCGGCCGATCGCTTCGAGGCCTTCGCGGTGCAGGGGTACTTCGACTGGCAGCCCTCTGGCTTCGCCCTGCGCGGCAAGGCGACCTGGGGCGAGGACATGGCCGACCAACTTCTCACCGGCGGCTACGTGCTCGAGGACGACGGAACCGCGACCCCGTTGCAGACCTTCGCCACGTGGTTGGACGTCGAGTCCACCGGCCGTGGCGTCGGCTTCGGCGTGTTCGGCGGCTACTTCACGAACCTCGGCGCCGGGACCGCGGTCGAGTTCGGTGGTGACGCACAGCAGTTGTTCGCCCGCGGGGCCGACATCGAGTACGGGTGGCGCGTGTCGCCTCGCGTGGTGTGGAACGCCGAGCCTCTGCGCTTCGCCTTCGAGCTTCCCGTCGACACCGCGTTGTACGCATCGTCCTTCGACGAAGAGCTGACGCCGACGTCGACCGACGACGACGATCCGGTGACCAACGTGCGTGCGGATCTCTCGGTGTTCCTGTTCTTCTAGGTTCGTCCCGGCAGCGGCTTCTCGAGGGGCACGGGTTCGGGGTCTCGGTGTGGAGGGGCTTCGGGCTCGGGCGGGGCATCGAGTTCTGGCGGGGTGTCG